>NZ_DATHKG010000088.1:0-69253 GCF_035489435.1 Flavitalea sp. | reverse complement strand
TTTATGCCCGTCAACATGGATGAATACAAAGAAAAACAACGGAAACAACAAATAGCTACCTTAGAAAAAAAACTCGCTAAATTAACAAACCAAGCAGCATGATTGAGCTCGGTGAAAGAAGTTATATAAAAGTGGTGAGTTAAGTTATGAGTTCTTTTTTGTACTCATCTAATAATTCAAGCACTTCACTTACCACTCACCACTCACAACTCACAACTCACAACTGAATTCAAAGCCAATATGCTATTAGTTGAGTTATTATCCCACTAGCGAGCCCCAAGTATATTTCCGGGCGCGAATGATCGGAAACAAGAAATCTGGCAGTACAAACCAGGCCGGCGATGAAAATTGCTACGGCGAGATATAGGCCGCTTGGGTCCTGGGTATTGAAACTTAATAGTAATGCAAAACACATAAGTCCTCCCATAGCCGTACTATGCATACTTATCTTCGAGTTGATGTTAAGCATCCAGGTTGCGCAAACAGCAAGAAAGGTTCCTAACAAAAACACTTTGAATATCTCGGGGTTTTCCGTTTGATTTTTTGAAACATACCAGACCCAGAAATAAAAAACCATGGCAACTGCATAAGGGATGATTCTTTCTCTCTGAGTTTGCAGGTACATCGATTTGATAAGTTTCAGTCGGTACATCAGGAACACCGCAAAACCAGGTAGGAAGGTGGTATTAAAAAAAACAGAAACGAGCTTGAAGGTCTTTTGTCTCGGGTCAAGACCCGCAAAAGCATAGGGTTCGATATAAAGTAAAAACGCGGTTACATAAACCGGAATAAACAATGGATGAAAAATATAAGAAATGAGGTGTCCAAAAAAACGCAGGGGCAGTGGCTGCGGACCCCCAATAGGCCCACGGCGGGGCAATTCGGCGGCAAGAGTTCCATTAGTAGCTGGAGAATTTTCCATTATCATTTATTTTCGGCACGGCCACTATTATAGTTTCGTTGAACTGTTATCATTCTTTTTTCAAATCTCTATTACTCTCAACCAAGCTGCTATAGTTCTTTTCTCAGACGGGCCACCGGTATGTTTAATTGCTCGCGGTATTTCGCGACCGTTCTGCGTGCAATATTATATCCTTTTTCCTGCAGCAACTCAGTAAGTTTTTCATCACTTAAAGGCTTCTTTTTGCTTTCGCCCTCAATCATATCGCTCAGTATCTTTTTTACTTCCCTTGTTGATACTTCTTCGCCGCTGTCAGTACTCAGTGATTCGCTGAAGAAAAATTTAAGGCGGTAAGTACCAAATTCCGTTTGAACAAATTTGCTGTTGGCCACACGACTCACGGTAGAGATATCGAGCATGGTTCGTTCTGCAATATCTTTCAGGATCATTGGTCTCAATGAAGTTTCATCCCCGGTCAGAAAAAAATCGTGCTGGTAATCCATTATGGTTTCCATCACACTGCTCAGCGTATGTTGTCTTTGTTTGATTGCATCAATAAACCATTTTGCTGCATCAATTTTTTGCTTGATGAAGATTACGGCTTCTTTCTGCCTCTTATCTTTTTTACTTCCCCGGTCATATTCCCTTAACATATCCCGATAACCCTCACTTATCCGGAGATCAGGTGCATTTTTGGAATTGAGCGTCAACTCAAGCTTTCCGCTGTTGTTGTAGATAAAAAAATCGGGAACGACATAAGATTCAGCTTTATTAATGCTGTCGTGATTGCCGCCTGGTTTCGGCGTTAATCTTATGATCTGAGTGATAACGTCTTTCAAATCATCATCAGTAAGGCCAAGGCCGCGCTGAATCTTATCATAGTGTTTCTTGGTAAACTCATCGAAATAGAGTGTGAGAACTTCGATAGCTTTTTCGACTTCCTTGTTTTGCCTTTTCTGACGGTTGAGTTGAAGCAACAGGCATTCCTGTAGGTTTCTTGCAGCAACTCCTGGTGGATCAAACTGCTGGATTAGCTGGATGATCGCTTCTACTTCGGCTTCATTGCTTTCAATGTTTTGTCTGAAAGCAAGATCATCAACTATAGCGGCGGTATCACGACGCAGGTAACCGTCATCATCAATACTGCCCACAATCTGCTCTGCAATTTTTGTTTCCTTCTCTCCGAGCTTAAGCATGCCAAGCTGTTCGAGCATATGCTCAATAAAGCTTGTTTCTACTTTATAAGGAACAACCTTGTTTTCGTCAAGTTCAGGATAATTATCATCCTTCATCTTGTAATCGGCAATCTCACCATCCTCATCTCCGACATATTCACTTAAATCAAGGTTACCATACTCTTCTTCACTGCCGTCACGCTCAAAATCCTCATCATCCGAACTATCAAACTCATCTTTTGGATCGTCGAATTGATCGTCATGATCACTATCTGTAACCTCAAGTGCCGGATTTTCCTCCAGTTCTTCCTTAATCCTTTCTTCCAGATTTGCAGTAGGTACCTGCAACAGCTTCATTAACTGAATCTGTTGAGGGGAGAGCTTCTGTAATAATTTCTGCTGTAAGCTTTGTCCTAATGCCATCTCGTCCAGGGAGTTAGCCCCTTATCTATTTAGGTTAAATAATAAAAATCCGCGCCTGCCACAAAAATCAAGCCGTAAATTTACGTACATTTACCGTAAGGTGTATAAAGGATATCGTAAAAATATTGTTGTTTTAATATTAACGCTGGTTTGCGGGGTTTTGTATGGCCAGCAGCCTGCATTTCAGCGGATCCCCAGGCAAACAGACACAATAAAAAATAAACCTTCCAGGTTGACATTTTTTACCATTGCGTCGAATGGAACTCAGTTTTCCGCAGCCGGCTCAATACCCCGGTTCAGTATCGGAGGAACGCAGGCAACGCCTATCATCGCCGGACTTCAAAAAGATCTCTATGTCAAAGGATTCGGATTCTTCTGCAAAAAGGAAATGCAGATAGAAAAATCTGTAAAACTTCCATTGAGATTCAGGCTGGGTTCACTTGAACAGTGTAATATACTTGAACAGAAATATTAGCTATGTTAATTTTGGTCTAAAAAATATTGATCTAAAAAAGCCGGTTCGTGAAAACCGGCTTTTTTTATACAACTGATTGTTCTGGTTGAATTTCTTTACAACACCAAACTTAAGCTCCGTACAACTGAACCTAGCCTAACCGCGTCGTGAATCCGCTGTTTATTTGTGCCATGCCCCAACAATGCTTTTTCATGAGATGTAACGCATAGCTCGCATCCATTGATGGCGCTCACCACAAGGCTGGTTAATTCAAAAAACTCTTTCCCAAGTACCGGGTTAGACATTATGTTCATCCTGATTCCAGCCTGTGCATTAGTATAGTACTCGTCTTTCATGAAATGTTTAAACCTGTAGTAAACATTATTTGCGCTTAACAGGCTGGTACAACTTAATATCTCAGCAAGCTCTTCATCGGTAGCTCCTTCAGTTTTTGCATTTTCCGAAAACAGCTTGCCCAGAACGGCGTTTTTTTCATTTATTGCTACTGCCAGTGCAAGCAAATAAGCTTCCTTTTTTACGAGCGTCACCGCCTGCAAAGCATGCGTAACATTATTCTTTAAATCCCTCAGATAACGGCTGTTCGTCTGGGCCAGTAATCGCAGGTTATCATTAAGATGATTCTCGGCTATTCCAATCTCTTTTAAAAAATCCGCAGCACTGTCGGCTGTTTTTGTTAATTCCAACATGATTGACACTTATAAATTATTAGACTAATTAAATGAGAACATAATTATTAACAACACGGTTATTAAAAATTTATGCCATCAAAATTGCTTCACTTTTCTTCAGTTACAGGGACATAGTGCTAATCCCTTTTTTATGCGTCAGTAACACGCAATAATTCTTTAACCCTGAAACTTGTTTAACCTGCCCGCCATCGCCATCGAAGTTCGGTCCTGAATCCATAAAAACAAAACTCAAACAGTTAAGTTTAGATGAAACGATTATTAACTCTTTGAGAAAATGTTTTTATACTAAAATTATGATCATTTTTATTCCGACCATTTCAAGGAACAAGTTCCAGTTCACTTTCATTATTATTAATGTCCAACGTACTTACTGCGAGGATCTTATTTTTATTTGAAGCTGAAGATAACATCACAGAGGCGCTGGCATTGGTATAGGAAATTTGTAAGATATTGCGCGGATCTTCCGTATCACGAACCTGGTCATCGTCACTAAAGCTATAAATTATATATCCCTTGATCGGTTTACTTTTAATATGTTTTTTGATGTCCAGCACAAAAACTGTTGACATGGACTCATCCTTCACTTTTACAACAATAGGCTTCATTGGCTTTATTGTATCCAGCCAGTTCATCGAAGGAATTACTGCGGGGTATTTGTAATAATTGTTTTGAAGAGTATCATTCCAACCATTTGGATTTTTCTCGAAGGATTTGCTGCTGAAATAAATCGCCCCCTGGATTTCCGGGTAACTTCTCAACGCATTTATCATTTTTGGCAACTGGTTTTTATCTTTCCAGGCAGTGTTGCTTCCCGCGCGGTAAATACCGATACCGATATAACAATGTTTTCCAAAGGTGTGCTTGCTCCACCAGTCAATCAACACTTCGTAAGGTGCAGCACTATGTCCAAACTCCCAATAAAGTTGCGGAGCAACATAGTCAATCCAACCTTCTTTCAGCCACAAAAGGATATCAGCATAAAGATCATCATAGTTTGTGACACCAGCCCTGGTTGCACTTCCTTCCGGATCCTTGTCACTGTTTCTCCATACACCAAATGGGCTGATACCAAATCGGCAATCCGGGTTTTCTTCTTTGATCGCCTTATTAAGGTGAACAATTATTGAATCAACATTGCTTCTTCTCCATTCGTCAAGACTCATTCCATTGCCATATTTTTTAAATGACACATCATCCGGAAATGCCTTTCCAGGCACCCGGTATGGGTAGAAATAATCGTCAAAATGAATAGCGTCCACATCATATCGACTCACGATATCACGGATAACTGCCACAGTGAATTGCTGTGCCTCCTTGTTACCCGGATCAAAATATCGCTTTCCTCCATAACTAAGAAACCACTCCGGATGTGTTTTAGTTACATGATCCGGGGCAATAGAAGATTTACCGATATTAAATTCGGCCCTGTAGGGATTGCACCATGCGTGAAACTCCATGCCTCTTTTATGAGCCTCTTCTATCATAAACTGCATTGGATCATAATATGGATACGGGGGCTTTCCCTGTTTTCCTGTCAGCCATTCGCTCCACGGCTCGAAAGGCGAAGGATAAAACGCATCAGTACATGGCCTGACCTGCACGACAACAGCATTCATGCCGTTACGCTGATGCATATCAAGCAGTTTAATATATTCCTGTTTTTGACTTTCGGTATTATAATTTCCTTTTGAGGGCCAGTCGATATTGTCAACTGTAGCAATCCAGGCTGCCCTTAGTTCATATTTTGGCTGTGCAAGTACACAAACCTGGATAAATAAGATAAAGTACAGAGCCAGAATAACCTGTTTCATAAGTAAACGAATCATGCGCCAAAATTAAGGCTTGTAACAGAAAGAGATTGTTAAACAGCCGGTTGAAGCGCCCATTTAATTTTGGAAGAAGGGAATAATAAGCAATTAATCTGCGCTCCTGATTTTGTCAAGTAATCCATTTAGCATCTCTGCTTCATTAATGGAGAGTTTATTGAGAACAGAATCCATCTCATCGCTGGACAGGTCAAGCTTTTCCAGTAGTTCCAGCCCCTGTTCAGAAATAGAAACATCTACAAGGCGGCGATCACTCTTACAAACCACTTTTTTGACCAGTCCTTTTTTGACGAGGCGGTCCACGATGCGGCTGGTGTCGCTCATTTTATCAAGCATCCTCTGCCTTATCTGGAGGGTTGATAAAGGCTTGCCTGCACCCCGGAGAATACGGAGAATATTAAATTGTTGAGAGGTAATGTCCTCTCTTTCGAAGAATTTTTTGTTTTGTTCGCTGACCCAGTTATATGTGTATACCAGGTTGATAACCGTTTTCTGGTACTCATTCCTAAACCTGGTTTGTTGTATATCCGTTTCTAGACTCATTACAAATATCAATAAATAGTAATGACAAATTTAATGAAATAAGACAATCAAAAGAGAATTATGAATTATGAGTTATGAGTTATGAAATACACAGATTAATATGTATAAATAACACTGCTAGTCCCAGCTGTTAACCCCAGACCTTTGTTCCTTCACTGCAGTTTGAGCAGATGTCGATATCTTTTCGACTTTTGAGCATTTTGGTTCTAAAGTCGATATAAGCATCATTATGCCAGATTTCTTTGAAAGGTTTCCCTTTAAGATCGCCTAGCCGGTGTTGGGCATCTTTGTCGAAACAGCATGGAACTACCAGCCCGTCCCAGCTAATTACGGTAGCATGCCATAATCTCCAGCAATGATTCTGAAGAGAATTTTTTACCTGGTACCTTCCCTCTTCATTTTTTTTATACCGGCTAAATTTCTGGGTTGTCGGGATTAACTTATTTGGATCGTTTTCAAAATCATACACCTGGGCCGTTTTGAATCTTACTTCATCTACGCCAATCTCGGCAGCAAGCCTGGTAATTTCATTTACCTGGTGCTCATTAGGTTTAACAACCAGGAACTGGAAAAACACAAAAGGCGTTTTGCTCTTCAACTCTTTTTTCCATTTTACGATATTTCGTGCCCCCTCGAGCACTTTTTCCAGCTTTCCACCGATGCGGTACTGTTGGTATACATCCTGTGTGGTGCCGTCTATCGAAATGATTAACCGGTCAAGCCCGCTTTCAACGGTTTTCCTTGCGTTGGTATCATTCAGGTAATGAGCATTTGTTGAAGTGGCAGTATAGATCCCTTTACCCCTCGCATAAGCAACCATATCTAAAAAGGAAGGATTTAAATACGGTTCCCCCTGGAAATAAAATACCAGGTACATCAGTTCTTTTGATAACTGATCGATGGTATCCCTGAAAAAATCATTCTGAAGCATACCGGTAGGTCTCGTAAAGGCTCTGAGTCCGCTTGGGCATTCAGGACAACGGAGATTGCAGGATGTTGTTGGTTCAAATGATATCGAAATCGGGTAGCCCCACTGTACCGGACGACGGGAAATCTTACTAAGATAATAGCTTGCCAGTACTTTGCCTGCATTCAATGCGCGGCGCGGCGTAAGCTTCGATATCAAATTCACACTATCGTTCCAGTTGAATTGCGGCATACAGGTATAAAAATACTCCACCGGGATGGAAAGGACAATATTATCTGGCATTTAACGCTTAAGTGAATTGGTTGTTCGCCCCACATCCGTTTGATCTGTAACATTTTAATTGAGGTTATCATCTGCTGATAGGTCCATATTTGCTGATAGAAGCTGGCGGGTATAAATGGCGGCGCGACCTATATTTGCGAAATAGTATGGCAAAAAACACGGGCGGGAACCGCGGCTGGAAAATATTTACCGGAATTATTGTGGCCGGCATTGCCATCATGATCATATTTACCCTTAGGGAATGGTGGTTGGGTCGCAAAGCCCATTTTGTGATGTACGAGGCATTTGGGATTGACATGCCTATAAATTATACAATTCATGGCATTGATGTTTCTAAGTACCAACAGGTGATAGATTGGGAGAGCGTCCGGGATATGGAAGTAAATAATATCAAAATTGGCTTTGGATTTATTAAGGCAACTGAAGGGATTGGCAACCGGGATCCGAGGTTCCGGCAGAACTGGCGTCGCACCAAAGATGCCGGGGTTACGAGGGGTGCCTATCACTTTTTCCTGGCTTCGAAAAGCGGGAAACTCCAGGCTGAAAACTTTATTTCAACAGTGGATCTCAGTACCGGCGACCTTCCACCCGTGCTGGATGTCGAAAAAACATTTGGAGTTCCGGGTATAAAAATCAGGGAACGTGTTAAAGAATGGCTGGTGGTTATTGAGAACTATTATGGTGTGCGGCCGATAATTTATACGAATGTTGATTTCTACAAACAATACCTGAAAGACGAGTTTGATGAATATCCTCTATGGGTTGCCCATTATCTTCAAAAAGAGAGACCTCGTATCCACCGATCCTGGATATTCTGGCAACACAGCGAGCAAGGCAGGGTCAATGGCATATTTCATAAAGTGGATTTCAATGTTTTCAGTGGTGATTCAGCCGCATTCCGCGAGTTGCTGGTGAAGTAAGATAACAGTAAATTTGGTAATGGAAGAAGATGCAAAACAGTTCCTGTTGCGTGTTGTACGATCTTTAACGGCAGGGTTGTTATGGCTGTTTATAAATATGACTCTTGGTATCTATTTAGGCCTTTTGTTGTTTGAAGATGTTCCATCAACAGGTAACATTATCTTCTATCTGTGGTTTGTGCTAAGTATCGGTCTATTGATCCGCTATTTGATAAGAACCTGGTGGCCGAAGAACACAGATTTGACTGTGAATGAAAATGAAGCAAACAGGCATGAAAGGGCTTGAATTTTTTTAGTGGGAAGTTTAACTGCTATGGTCAGATATGATAACCCAGGTACCATTTATTTTTCTGAAGATAAGGTCATAGTGCCCGCCAACATTTCCCGCCTTCCTTGTCAGGGCCCATTTGCCTACTACAAAATAATATTCCGGAGATAATTGCTGTAACTTAAGCAATTTAAAACTCAGTGTACCCATCTTGTCCGGGCTGTTATAATTTTTCCTGTAATTATTAAGCGTGTTCTGAAAACCATAAGTGATGCCGTTTGATCCGATAAACATCAGTGAATCGTTCTTCCAGTATCCCTTCATAAACTCCTCGATATTTCCCTGGTTCCATGATTCAGTCTGTTCCTTAAGTATCTTCCTGATGGCAGCTTCATCACCTGATTGAGCGGAAACAATCACAGAGATAAACATGGCAAATACGATTGATAATAATTTCATGTCGGAACTTTTGTACTAAAGATATTTAAAAAAAAGATGGCCCGCCGGATTGCTCCGAACAGACCATCAATAAAAAGGATGAATAATATTTGACTGATATTAAGATGTGGCCCAGGCCTTATCGCCTTTCTTATAAGGTACGTCTCCATCATAACGGCCAGGTACCGGCAGATATCTCAATGCCTGTGTTGCACCTACTTCTGATGTGAAGTACCCGATCAGCGTCAGTTCTTTCAACATTCTGAAATAGTGATTAGGGTCTTCTTTCTTTTTGGATTTGTTATATGCATTTTGCTCCTTATCAATTTCGGTCAATAATTCGGTGCGTTGTGCAGGAGCGATGTCCATGAATCCGCTATTGAATTTTTTATCGCTGGCAGCATTCAGTTTACCCATCCCTTCTTTGAAAATCTTCTGATCTTTCTCATCATAGCAATCGTTCACCATGACCGTCATAAACGTACCAACCTTCGCTGCCTTTGCACCCGGGGTATTGGTTGTTGGAATGATTGTTTCAGAAATTTCATCGAGATAAGCGATATCATCCGGTGTAAAAGTTTCAGCGGTACCATATTTTTTATCGCCGGGTTTACAACCCTCGAGAAAAAGAGTTCCTCCTATAATAGTTCCGCCCAACAATAGAGCGACTCTTGAAAGCGCATCACGTCTGTTCATACAGTGTTTTTTTCTTTGGTGATCAGATATTTCCTTTTTTCAGTTCCTGAACTGCATATTCCGCTGCGCGTGCAGTGAGCGCCATATAAGTCAACGATGGATTCTGGCAGGCAGCAGATGTCATACAGGCGCCATCAGTTACGAATACATTTGTGCAATCCCAAACCTGGTTGTGTTTGTTGAGAACTGAATTTTTGGGACTGGTTCCCATACGCGCAGTACCCATTTCATGAATACCCATACCGAGTGCGTATTCACCATCAACCCCGTTGATATCGGTTGCGCCCATCGCAGCCAGCATATCCTTGCCATCCTGGAGCATATCGATCCGCATTTTCTTTTCATTGTCTTTGATTTCGGCGTCAAAGGCAATGACCGGTAGTCCCCATTTGTCTTTCGTATTTTTATCGAGGCTGATTTTATTTTCGTGATATGGTAATGTTTCCCCGAACGCGGTCATACCAAGAATCCATGGCCCTGGTTCCGAAAGTGTTTCTTTCAGATTGGCTCCAATACCTAATTCTGCGACATTACGGCTCCAGCCTGAACGGCTTGCCGCACCCTGGTAACCAAAACCACGGATATAATCTCTTTTCTCCGAACCAAGATTTCTGAAACGTGGAATATAGAATCCTGTTGGTCTACGGCCATAATAATATTTATCATCAAAGCCAGGCATGGTACCAGAAGAGTGTACACGGAAGTGGTGGTCCATTAGATTATGACCAAGTTCACCACTGCTGCTTCCAAGTCCGCCGGGCCAGATATCCGTTGCAGAATTAAAAAGTACCCAGGTCGAATTCACAGCTGATGCACATAGAAATACGATCTTAGATTTATATTCAATTGTTTTGTTGGTTTCAGCATCAAGCACCTCAACCCCTGTTGCTTTTTTAGCATCTTTATCATACAGCACCTTTGTAACAATAGACCAGGGACGGAGTGTAAGATTCCCAGTAGCTACTGCGGCGGGCAAAGTGGAGGATTGAGTACTAAAATAAGCTCCGAATGGACAACCCAGCCAGCATTTGTTCCGGTACTGGCAGTTTGTTCTGCCAGGCAGTGGCTGGGTGATATTGGCAACACGGCCAATGGTAAGCAAACGTTCACCATTAAACGCTTTTTTTAGCCTGGCTGCCGCATCTTTTTCAACGACGTTCAGATCCATTGGCTTTTGGAATTCGCCATCGGGTAATTGCGCAAGACCATCACGGTTACCGCTGATACCTGCAAATTTTTCTACATAGCTATACCACTTATCAAGATCACTATATCGGATCGGCCAGTCGGTAGCTATACCATCCTTTGCATTCGCTTCAAAATCCATTTCACTGAGACGATAACTTTGTCTCCCCCACATAAGCGACCTGCCACCAACATGATAGCCGCGGTACCAGTCAAACCTTTTTGTTTCAGTATATGGGCAATCCTTATCGTTTGTCCAGTAATTAAGGTTCATTTCATTCAGCGGATAATCCCTTTTAAGAACTGGATAATCCTTGATCATTTGCTGGGTTCTGCCGCCCCTGTGTGGAAATTCCCATGGATTGGTATTGGCGGATTTATAGTCTTTGATATGTTTAATATCTTCGCCCCGTTCCAGCATTAAAACTTTCAGTCCTTTTTCTGCAAGTTCTTTCGCTGCCCAGCCGCCGCTGATTCCTGAACCTACAACAATCGCGTCATATGTATTGTCTGCCATAATTCTTGTTTACGATTTGATAAAGCAGTTGTTTGTTTAAATATTTATTTGCAATCCGAAAAAGAAAACGCTTGTCTATTGGTATTTATTATTTGTCAGACATCGCATATGCCCACTGCCTTTTGCAATGAGGCTAATCTTTCTTCATTTGTTTTTCTATCGGGAATGAATTCCTGGGCAACATAACCTTTGAATCCTGTTTTGACGATTGCATTCATAATCGCGGGATAGTAAAGTTCCTGGGTTTCATCTATTTCATGTCTGCCGGGAACTCCGCCGGTGTGGTAGTGAGCGAAGTATTGGTGCCCTGTTTTTATAGTGCTTATTACATCGCCTTCATCGATCTGCATGTGATAGATATCATATAACAAACTGAAATTAGGAGAGCCGATTCTTTTTACAAGTTCAATTCCCCATGGAGATTTATCACATTGATAGTCCTTATGATTAACCTTGCTGTTAAGCAATTCCATAATGACCGTCACTTTATTTTGTTCAGCGATCGACATGATTTTTTTGAGACCATCAGTTGAATTCTTTAATCCGGTCTCATCATCTTTGCCTCGTCTCGCCCCACTGAAACAAATCAGGTTTTTATATCCTGCCTTTGCAACAAGAGGAATCATCTCCGTATATTTTTGAACCAGCCGATCATGAAATTGGGGATCATTCCAGCCATCGTCAATACTGATTTCGGCACCGTTGCACATTGATGAATAAAGATCATATTTCTTTAGCATAGGCCAGTCATTCGGACCAACAAGGTCAATAGCGTTTATGCCCATCTTTTTGACTGCTGCACAAAACTCTTCTAATGGAACTGTATTATAACACCATCGACAAACGGAGTGATTTATGTTGCCTTTCAATTTGAATGAATTTTGAACCTGATCTTCTGAAAAAGAACTTAACATTCCAGCGGTACCAATAGCGGCAGTACCGGCCATTAAGTTTTTGAGCGCATTTCTGCGGGATTGTTTATTTGGCGATTGAGCACTCATTGCGGATGGAAATTACAAAATGATGACATTAAAATACTGAAACGCGGCCGTTTTAACATTAAAAATCTGCGGTTACTTTCATTTATTCTTAAACTGTTCTTAATGCATGGCTGCTGCGGGCGTTAACTTTTCTGTCTTTTTCCGTCCACGCATATAAAAAATTAATCCTGAAAAGGCAAGGATCAGGATTATGGGAAGTATCAGTGTTGCGTTAAGTACTTCCGGGCCGGCTGCGTGTTTAGCCGCGTCCATCGCTGTTGCCATTTCAGAGCCGGCAGGTGCTGTACTGTAAGCGGCCATGTCCGCGTTGGCCGGCAATTTATTTACAACGATACGGTCGTAAAATCCACCCATGAATAAGGTGTAGACCGATACAGCCAACATGCCTGCACCGCCCATCAGATTTAGCCCAACGGCTCCGGTCTTCGGGAGATTTTCGGCCACGAAACCAATCATAGTTGGCCAGAAATAACAAACACCGATACCAAAAATAAATGCAGCGAGGTACAATGTATTACCTGTACTGTGTCCCAGCATGTACAAACCGACTGCAGCAAAAATAGAAGAGAGCAGCAGTAAACCCTGCGGAGAGAACCGTTTTACCACCGGCTTCGCAAAGCCGCGACCAACTGCCATGATACCTGTGGTGAGTGTTAATATCAGAATCGCGTTGTCAGTTACACCTTTTAATAGAACATCAATCCATTGCCCGGTAAAAAGTTCTGTGATCGCCGTCATGAACATACAGATGATCATGAAAAGGAACAAGGGATTAAGTAACGATTTGTACATATCGACGGTTGATACCCCCGCAGCTACCCGCTCCGTTACCGGGAATTTCAATTTGGAAAACAGATACCCGTAAATAAGAGTAGGTATCAGCATAATTGAAACCTGTACCTGCCAGGGGTCGAGGCCTGCGATACTTCCAATGCCTGCCTTGTTATACAAAAACACAATGAGCGTACCTATAAAAATGCCTCCCGGGAACCAAAGATGGAAATGGTTAAGTTTCGTTGTTTTGTTGTCTGTGTACAGTGAAGCTACCAATGGGTTACACGCTGCTTCTACTGTGCCATTCGCTATACCGATAAGTAAGGTTGATAAAAAAAGCGGCCAATATCCCTTTGCCATAACAGTCAGGACGATGCCTGCCAGGTGGAAAATGAAGGCAAGCACAAGCAGTTTTTTCATACCGATAATGTCTACTACCAGGCCACCAATAATCACCGCAAGTGGAAAGCCCCAGAAAGCAGTTGCAGTAATTGAAGCAAGTTCTGATTTTGAAAGTGCGAATGTTTCTCCGAGCGTCCCGAGTATACCGGCGCGGATGCCAAATGATAATGAAGTGACCAGAAGTGCTAAACAAGAGGCGACAAAAAGTTTGTCGCGTTGTATTGTTGTTGACATGGCAAGAGTTTTTGGTTTAATACTAAAATCGCCGGATCTGATTATTTGAAAGTTTCAATCTATCCACCTTAACTTTACCCCGTTACGATGAAGATTTTCAATATGACTTGTAACATACATCAGAAACCTTAAAATGAAATCATTGTCGTAAATGTAATTTTTTTATTTTTAAAACTCATTTCTTTTAAACTTTTCTAATACTTTTTTCATGAACAGAAAACTACGAATGGGAATGGTCGGTGGAGGCAAGGATGCCTTCATTGGATCCATTCACAGAATTGCTGCCAATATGGATGGTCTCATTGAAATCGCTTGCGGTGCATTAAGTATCAATCCAGAGATAGCGAAACAATCAGGTAAGGAACTATTTCTTCCGGAAGACAGAACATATCTCACTTATGATGAAATGATCAACAAGGAGAAAGCGTTGCCGGCCGACAAAAGAATGGATTTTGTAACCATCGTAACTCCGAATTTCGCGCATTTTGCACCTGCACTGATGGCGCTCGAAAATGGTTTTCATGTAGTAATAGAAAAGCCCATCACGCTTACAATAGAAGAAGCGAAGCAGTTAAAACAAAAGGTTGATGAAACCGGTTTAACGCTTTGTCTCACTCATACCTACTCTGGTTATCCAATGGTTAAACAGGCAAGGGCAATGATAAAAGATGGAGTATTAGGCAAGATCCGCAAAGTGTGGGTAGAATACCCTCAGGGATGGTTAAGTAAATTGTCTGAAAGAGAAGGTAACGCACAGGCAGCCTGGAGAACTGATCCAAAAAAATCGGGCAAGAGCGGTGCCATGGGTGATATTGGTACGCATTCATGGCAACTTGCTGAGTACGTATCTGGCCTGAAGATAACTCATCTTTGTGCTGACCTTAATATCATGGTAGACGGCAGGGCGCTTGACGATGATGGCAATGTATTGTTGAAATTTGATAACGGCGCAGCCGGTGTATTAATGGCGTCACAGGTGGCTGCAGGTGAAGAAAATGCCCTTAAAATACGTGTCTATGGTGAAAAGGGTGGAATAGAATGGGCCCAGCATGAACCGAATACCCTGTTGGTTAAATGGCTTGATGCTCCGGCTCAGATACTAAGAGCAGGCTCCGGCTATACCGATCGTTTGTCGAAGTTTGCAACAGGAAACTGCCGTACACCAGGCGGACATCCCGAAGGTTATCTGGAAGCATTCGGAAATATATACCGCAATTTTGCTTTAACACTAGGTGCTAAGATGGATGGAACAGAACCCACTACTGAAATGCTGGATTTTCCACGCGTTGAAGACGGAATCCGCGGTATGGGCTTCATCAATACGGTTGTTTCCAGCAACGAAAGCACCCAAAAGTGGACAAAGTTCGAGGAATAACTGTCATGCTCACACGAAGACATGAATATTGATCGCGTATATATAATAATATAGATCCTGGAGAAGTATTAATTATTAGCTTAATAAAAGAAGACATTTGTATGAAGACATTAAAAGGACCTGGAATCTTCCTGGCACAATTTGTAGGAGACGCGGCACCATTTAATTCATTGGAGTCGATCTGTAAATGGGCAGGAAGTCTCGGGTTTAAAGGCGTTCAGATACCTACCTGGGACCCAAGACTTATAGATCTCAAAAAAGCAGCTGAAAGCAAAACCTATGCTGATGAACTGAAAGGTACCGTAAATGCTGCCGGTCTCGAGATTACCGAACTCTCAACCCATTTACAAGGACAGCTCGTTGCTGTACATCCGGCATTTGATGCCCAGTTTGATGGATTTGCACCGGAATCGGTCCGGAATAACCCGAAGGCGCGCCAGGAATGGGCAGTCCAACAATTGATGTATGCCGCAAAAGCTTCCCGGAACCTGGGTTTGAATGCACACGCTACTTTTAGTGGCGCACTCTTATGGCCTACTGTATACCCATGGCCACAGCGTCCTGCAGGCCTGGTGGAAACCGGCTTTGGCGAACTTGGAAAACGCTGGATACCGATTTTGAATGAATTCGATAACAACGGTGTTGATCTGTGTTATGAAATACATCCCGGTGAAGATATTCATGATGGTATTACATTCGAGCTGTTCCTCGAACATACCAACAACCATAATAGGGCCTGTATACTCTATGATCCGAGTCACTATGTTTTGCAGTGCCTGGATTACTTATCATTTATCGACCATTACCACGAAAAGATCCGCATGTTCCATGTGAAAGATGCAGAGTTCAATCCAACCGGCAAACAAGGTGTTTATGGCGGATACCAGAGCTGGATCAATCGCGCAGGCAGGTTCAGGTCGCTTGGTGATGGGCAGGTAAATTTTAAATCGATATTCAGCAAGCTTGCAGCTTACGATTTCGATGGCTGGGCGGTTTTGGAATGGGAATGTTGCATCAAACATCCGGAAGACGGCGCAAAAGAAGGTGCTATATTTATTAAGGATCATATTATCAGGGTTACAGAAAAAGCCTTTGATGATTTTGCAGGCACCGGCAGTGATGAAAAATTTAACCGGTCTGTATTGGGTTTGAAGTAACTTCGTGGTTTAATTTTGGATAATATAAAAAGTAAAGCTGAACGGTCGTTCAGAACCAGATAACAATCATTTTTAAACAACAATTTCATGAAAAAGATTTTTGTAACGCTTGGTATTGCACTGGTGATTTTTGCGTGTAACTCCGGTGAGGAAAAAAAGACAGAAGAAAAAGCGCCTGAAGCTGCAGCTACACCGGCGGCTGACGACGAAGCCAAATACGCTAAAGCTGTCGAACTGATAGCGGGGTCAGATTGCTTAACCTGTCATAAGATAAACGAAAAACTGACCGGACCATCTTACAAAGATGTTGCTGTAAAATATGAACCAACTGATGCCAACATCGAACTACTTTCAAAGAAGATCATTGAAGGTGGTAGTGGTGTCTGGGGTGCAGTTGCCATGACTCCGCATCCATCTATTACTCCTGAAGATGCAAAAGAAATGGTTAGATATATTCTGTCCCTTAAAAACAAATAAAAACCAATAATGCATAAGTTATTCTATGGCGTGGCACTGGTGGTGCTAGCATCATGCAGTTCATCTAAAAAATCCGGATCCTCTGCTGATAACTCAACTGCTGCCCCCAACACACTTTCAAAAGCGGAAAAGTCTGCTGGCTGGAAGTTGTTATTTGATGGTAAAACAAAAACAGGCTGGCATGTTTATAATAAAAAATCAGATGGCTCTGCCTGGAAGGTTGTTGATGGCACACTTCATTTTGATCCATCTGTAAAAGACGGTACTGGTGACATTGTGAGTGATGGAGAGTTTGAAAACTTTCATCTGAAACTTGACTGGAAACTTGAAGCAGGCGGTAACAGCGGCATCATGTTCCTCGCGCAGGAAGATCCTAAATACAAATATGCTTATTACACCGGGCCTGAGATGCAAATGATTGATAATACATCTCATCCTGATGCGAAAAACATTAAACACCGTTCAGGTGATTTGTATGATATGATTTCAGCAAAACCAGTAGCTTCATTACCGGCGACTGAGTGGAGCACAATTGAAATCATTTCAAATAACTCAAAACTTGAGTTGAAAGTTAATGGCACTACTGTGGTGTCAACAACTATGTGGGATGAAAACTGGAGAGACATGATCAGCAGAAGCAAATTCAAAACATTAAATGATTTCGGCACTTTCCGAAAAGGCCGGTTTGATCTGCAGGACCATGGAAATAAAGTCTGGTTCAGGAATATAAAGATCAGACAGATTTGATTTAAGTTAAAATAATTAAGGCGCCCTCAGTTCAATCGCATCAAAAACAATATGCATATGAAAATTTATATTCTTGCCTTATCCCTTGCCATTTTAACCGGATGCAATTCACCGGAATCTGAATCTTCGGCAAAGACCGATAGCTCAGATTCAACTGCAAATAAAACTGAATCTATGCCCGTTTCAGATACGGATACGACTGATAACAGTCTGACTGCCGCCGAACAAGGTGAAGGTTTCAAATTATTGTTTGATGGAAAAACAAAAGATGGCTTTCATATATATAATAACGCTGCGGATGGCAGTGCATGGAAAATAGTTGATGGAACCATTCACCTTGATCCAAAAGAAACAAACGATGGTCAGACAACTGGTGGAGGTGATATGCTGACGACTGATGAATATGGGAATTTCCATCTTAAACTTGACTGGAGAGTCGATAACGCAGGTAATAGCGGTATCCTGCAATATGTAAAAGAAGATAAAAAATATGAAAGGTCATATCATACCGGTCTTGAAATGCAGGTGCTGGATAATGCAAAACATCCCGACGCAAAGATCATCAAACACCGTGCGGGTGATTTGTATGACCTGGTAAGCAGTTCACCCGAAACCGTAAAACCTGCTCTTCAATGGAATCATGTTGAAATAATTTCCAAAGATGGCAATCTTGAATATTTCCTCAATGGAACAAAAGTAATGTCGACGACTTTGTGGGATGAGAACTGGAAGAAAATGGTGGCTAAGAGCAAGTTCAAAAAATGGAGCGACTTCGGAACATTTAAAACCGGCCGCATTGGCTTACAGGATCACGGCAATAAAGTCTGGTATAAAAATATTAAAATTAAAGCGCTGTAGTTTCTATTGACAGCATAAAAACAAAGCCGGCCCAGATAGCCGGCTTTGTTTTTATGTTATGATTATTTTCAACTTCGATACTTTATTAAGTATGCCTTAAAGATCTATTCTTAAAAACCTTGACATATTTATACTTTCGGAAGTTTATAGCCATTCTGATATTTGGCATATAAATATTCCTTGTTAATCTTATCATCCGTAAACTTTTCTTTAGCACTATCCCAGGTCAATTTCTGCTGGCTCCTGAACGCAATATTTCCCAACTGACAAACGGTAGCGATATGCGCACCGGTTGCAATTGGGCAATTAAGATCGCTTTGTTTTCTGGATTTCACCGCGCCAATAAAGTTTTTCCAGTGTTCGTCCAGGCCATTGTCTGATGGTTTAACCCGTTCAACAAAAGCCTTGTTCTTACTGTTCTTTTCTTCCATTACTTCCCAACCACCACGGTCAAGCTCAAGAGTTCCGTTGTTACCAATAAATGCGATACCGTGGTCCTTTCTAAAGAGACCATTGTCAATTCCCATTGCATGATCCCAAATCAGGTTGAACTTCGGAAACTCGTAGAGTGCTCCCATCGTGTCTGGTGTTTCCTGGTATAGCTCAGGATAAGCAAAAGGACCGCCCAGTGCAGATACTGTTTTTGGTACCGGGGCATCCATTCCAAAAATTGCATAGTCCATCAGGTGTACGCCCCAATCGGTCATCAGGCCGCCGGCATAATCCCAGAACCAGCGAAAATTAAAGTGGAAGCGACTTTCATTGAAAGCTCGTTTTTTGGCGGGTCCGAGCCACATATCATAATCAACGCCTGCTGGTGGCGCTGTGTCAGGAACAACCGGTCCGGGTTTCATCCAACCCTGGTAACACCATACTTTCACAGTACGGATATTTCCAAGTTTGCCGGTCCTGATATAATCAACTGCATCACGGAAATGTTTTTGACTTCTCTGCCATTGTCCTGCCTGAACAATCTTGTTGTATTTAACCTGGGCAGCAACCATCAGACGGCATTCTTCAATTGAATTTCCGACTGGCTTTTCTACGTATACATCTTTACCTGCTTCAACAGCATGAATCATGATCAGTGCATGCCAGTGGTCGGGTGTACCAATAATCACCGCATCAACGTCTTTATTATCGAGCAGTTGTTTATAGTTGCCGTAAGTTTTTACTTTCGACATATCCTTACCCATGGTACCAAGTTCAGCAAGTCGCTTGTCCACTACGTTTTTATCAACATCGCAAAGTGCAACGATATTAACGCCGGGAATTTTCATTGCGGATTTTACATTTGACCAGCCCATACCATTGATTCCAATGGCGCCGATATTTACCTGGTCCGCAGGCATTATACGATTCTTAAAATAAGCAAAAGCCTGGTTATCTAAAGCTGAGATTAACGATCCACCCGCAAGCAGAGTAGCCGAGTTTTGCAGGAAGTTCCGACGGTTTGGCATTATATATTTGTTTGAAGTACTGGTTAAAGTACACTGGTTTTAAGATAGTTGATACTTTTTGAAATACTTTCCATTGGATCACCCGGGGTAACATCCTGTTCAACGAAGAAATACTTCATGCCACTTGTTTTAGCGGCTGCAAAGATTGGTTTCCAGTCAATACTTCCGTTTCCAACTTCTGTAAAAAACTTCTTCTCTGTTTTATCTATATCCTTGACATGCCACATTGCGTAGCGTCCCGGACTTGCTTTAAACAGGGTGATTGGATCATAACCTGCTTTAACTGCCCAATAAATATCAAGTTCAAATTGTACTAGCTTAGGATCAGTTTCTTTCAGAAGAATATCAATTCCTTTTTGCCCGTCTTTTTCTGCAAACTCAAAATCATGATTATGATAGGCTAGTTTACTACCACCAGCTTTTGCTATTTCACCGGCTTTGTTTAAAGCAGCTGCAATCTTTTTATAATTTTCTATGCTTCTGAATGGGTCCTCCAGATAAGGAACGACTATGTATTCCTGCCCCAGCGCTTTAGAATCCGCTACTGCCGGTTTCCAGTTTTCTTCCCAGCCATCTTTCAAAAATGTACCGCCGCCGAAAGTATGACCGCTTGGTGATGTAAGGCCGTTTTCTTTAAGAACTGCTTTCAATTCCTCTGGTGTAAGCCCGAACCATTTTCCCTTATTATATCCAAAAGTTTCCACTTGCTTATATCCGAGTTTTGCCACGGAAGCGAGAACAGCTTTGGGATCTTTCATTATAGTACTACGAAGTGTATATAACTGTAAACCGATATTCTTTTGCGACTGGAAGAATTCATCGTTGGGGAGAAAAAATGCTGCAGATAGTAATGACGACTGTTTTAAAAAATCCCTTCTTGTAGACATAGCAATCAGTATTTAGGTACTCAATGTACAAAAAATACATTTGCTGCAATCAAGACAAGCAATTATTAACGCTTACTGTTTATAAACCTATGGATCTTTATAAAAAGAGGTGTCAGAGCGTGTTTCGCTTAGGTTGCTGCAGCCGCGGCCCGGGATTTTTGAGTCTGAAAAATGAAGATGCCAATTAGTGTCATCAGCCGGTAGTCTGTGAGATTTCTATCGTGGATGCTGATATATGCCTGCTTGTTTGTAAAAGAGTGATCAGGACGAATCTCCATTACGGCGTTTCCATTTTCATCATACCAGGCCCAGGTATTTTTCCACCATTTTATTTTGCGGAAGATAAAAGATTTGCCATCGCTGCTGTTCCATTCAAGATTACCACCAAACGTTGGATGAATTTTTATTTTGGATAATGGTTTTCCTGAGTTGCTGAATTCAAGAAACGACTTCCAGAAACCGGTTTGCGTAATCTTCCATCTCTCATCCAGGAAGGTAGCCACTGCATCCAACCTTAACCGCCTCGTATATTCAATTTTTCCAACCTGAACTTTCCCTTCATAAAGACGAAGACCGCGTTTCAGCCAATGCGGTTTCACGAGGGTAAATTCCTGTGGTGATGTTTGCGTCATAAAGTAAATGTATACAGATTGCGTTATTCTTCAGACATCTCAGCAACAATCTGGCGGAGTTTGCGGATATGATTGCCGTATAATTTGTCCAGCAGCCATCTTTGTACAAAAAAAACGAGCACTGTTAAGGCCACAGTTACCAGGGTCCAGGCCAGAACTGCCTTCCAGGCCGGATTTTCAGCTGAAGAGAAAAAAATGCTATTCTTAGACAACTCGGGTAATTCCTTATAAAATATCCAACCGAAAAATGCAAGGCAGGCAGGAACAAGTGCGGCCCCAGCAAACAAGTATGACCTGACAAATTTTTCAAGGGTATTAACCTGCCGTTCCAGGTGAACCTTTACCTTACCTGAAACATGTTGCATTTCGTTCAAAAGTTTGTTCTTCTTATAATAATAGGCAACGAAGAGCAGGGCGATAACCAGGAGGAACCAGGCCACAGAGTGGAGATCCTGGTCAAATGCGGTAAAATAATGTGTTATAAGGGCAGTGTAACTTACAATAACGAATATCAGCTCCCATTGAAGGTTGCGTTTCATTTTGGCAATCGGGCCCTGCGATCTTTTTTTCAAAAGTGCAAGAATTTCCTGTTTGCCCTGCAGCTCACTGACCGGTTGATCCTGCCCCTGCCAGATATCTTTTAGTTGATCAAGATCCATATTCTACGGCTTTTGTGAGTTTTCTTAATTTGTCTTTGATACGGTTCATTTTAACCCTGAGATTATTTTGATTGATACCCAGAATATCTTCCATTTCATCGTAGCTCCTGTCTTCGAGGTAGAGCATTACGATGGCTTTTTCAATTTCAGTCAGTTGACTGATCGCAGCATAAAGCTGCTTCAATTTATCTTCCTTCTCCTGGTAGTTTTGTATATCATCAATTCCATCCGGTAGTCCGTCTGGTTCAGTGGTGATGATGTGGTGTTTTTTCTTACGCAGATCTGAAATGGCCGTGTTTAACGCAATCCGGTACATCCAGGTGCTGAACTTTGAGTCACCCCTGAAGCCAGGATATGCCCGCCAGAGCTGGATCACGATTTCCTGGAAAAGATCCTGGCGTTCGTGTTCCTGACGGCAATACAGATTACAAACCTTAAATAGCATTGGCCGGTGCTGATTTACCAAAGCCACAAATTCGTCCTGGTTTACCTGTTTTTGCAGAAGCTTGAAAATGATGTTCTAACTATAAGTATCGCTGCAAGATAAAATATTACATAGAATCCTCCTTATTTTGCAGATTATGCAGAAAATGTACCATCGGGGCAATTGTACCACCTGCCAGGCAATTATCGAAGAAACCGGGATCAATGACAAAAATGTGGTGATGCAGGACATTAAAACTGAACATATTAGCCTGGCTCAGCTTGATCAGATGAAAAAAATGGCTGGCAGTTATGAGGCATTGTTCAGCCGGCGTGCAATGCTGTACAAGGAAAGGGGACTGAAAGATAAAAAACTCGGCGAGAATGACTATCGCGACCTCATTCTTGAGCATTATACATTCCTGAAACGCCCGGTAACCATTCTCGGAAAGAATATTTTCATCGGGAATGAAAAGAAATCGGTTGCTGCCCTGAAAGCTGCGGTTGATAAGATATAAGCCAGGATCCGAATTGTTTCTTTATCAAATACTTTGCAGGATAATAGATAATTTTGCGGCTTAAACCGCCTGATTTGAGTGCGACTGTCTACCTGATTACTCCTCCTTTCACACAATTGAACACGCCATACCCGGCTACTGCATATCTGAAAGGTTTCCTGAACACAAAAAGCATCTCTTCAAGGCAATCTGATCTTGGAATTGAAGTGACGCTTGCTATATTTTGCCGTAAAGGGCTTGGAGCTATCTTCTCTAAGATAAAAGAACTGAATCAGAAATTCTCAGATAACGCCGAACGTATCATCGGACTTCAGGCCGAATATATCCAGACAATTGATCCTGTAATACTCTTTCTCCAGGGGAAAAATCCGACCCTTGCTCACCTGATATCAAAAAGAGATTTTTTACCCGAAGCTTCCCGTTTTTCGCAGCTTGATGATCTCGACTGGGCCTTTGGTTCGATGGGTATCCAGGACAAGGCAAAACATTTTGCCACCATGTATCTTGAAGACATTTCGGATCTCATTAAAGAATGCCTGGATGATCATTTTGGTTTTAGCCGCTATGCTGAAAAACTGGGCAGATCTGCGAATAGCTTTGACGATTTATATCATTCCTTAAACGATACACCAACATTTGTTGATGAGATAATGACGGGTATCTTACAGCAACGTATAACCGAAGTTATGCCGGCGCTTGTTGCGATATCGGTACCATTCCCCGGTAATTTATATGCGGCTTTACGTTGTGGGCAATGGATCAAAAAAAATCATCCTCATATTCGTGTGGCCATGGGCGGTGGATTTCCGAATACGGAACTACGTTCTCTCAGCGATGCCAGGGTTTTTGAATTTATAGATTTTATCACCCTTGACGATGGTGAAGCTCCGGTTGAAAATCTTATTGGCTATGTCCAGGGGCTAAAACCACTGGCTAGCCTGAAAAGAACTTTCATTTTAGTGGATGGAAACGTTGAATATATAAATAATCCCGGTTGCTCCGATTATAAACAGTCAGAAGTTGGCACTCCGGATTACAGTGATTTTTTCCTGGATAAGTACATTTCGGCAATTGAGGTGGTGAACCCGATGCATCGTTTATGGAGTGATGGACGTTGGAATAAATTGACGATGGCACATGGTTGCTACTGGGGCAAATGTACTTTCTGCGACATTTCACTTGACTATATAAAGTCATACGAACCGATGGCCGCAAAAATGCTCTGTGATCGCATGGAGACCATGATAGCACAAACTGGTGAAAACGGTTTTCATTTTGTTGATGAAGCGGCTCCCCCGGCATTGATGCGGGCCTTAGCTATCGAAATAATCCGGCGCAAACTTATTGTGAGCTGGTGGACCAACGTCCGTTTCGAAAAAAGTTTTACGCGGGATCTTTGTTTATTATTAAAGGCATCAGGATGTATAGCTGTTTCAGGTGGACTGGAAGTGGCTTCAGACCGTTTGCTGGAGCTGATTCAAAAAGGTATAACAGTAGCCCAGGTTGCACGTGTTACTAAACATTTAACTGAAGCCGGCATCATGGTACATGCTTATCTCATGTATGGCTTTCCTACACAAACCGCCCAGGAAACGATTGATTCACTTGAGATGGTACGACAGTTGTTCAAAGCCGGGATCCTCCAGTCCGCATTCTGGCACCAGTTTACAATGACAGCACATAGCCCTGTTGGAATGGAGCCTGAGAAATATAAGGTGAGTAAAGAATCGTTGCAGACCGGTAGCTTTGCCAACAATGATATTATGCATCTTGACCCTTCGGGAGCGGATCATGAACTATATAGTTTTGGTTTGAAGAAGTCGCTATTCAACTTCATGCACGGCATTCGTCTTGATGATCCCGTTCATAAATGGTTTGATTTTAAAGCGCCAAAAACCAGCATCGCACCGGACTTTATTGTCAATGCACTATTGGATGATGATATAACCACTTTTCGACCGAATGCAAAAGTGATCTGGTTGGGCAGGCTTACGCGAAGTGAATATTTTGTTCAGTCAAAAAAAGGCAACCAACGTGAAATGGTTACGCTGCATTTTGATACGCGTAAACAAACACATAATCTTCAGCTCCCGAAAGAACAGGGTGAATGGTTAAGCGAAACCTTATCGCAAATCTCCATCAACAATCCGAAGACTTATACTATGCTGGAACTAAGGGAAAGTTTTGAAGCGAAGGGCTTTGATGATTTCGAATTATTCTGGTTCAATAAACCGGTCAGCACCATGAGTAAGCTTGGGTTACTCAGGATATGATAATCATGCTTTTGACATAAATCAAATAATTGAACACTTTATGCTGAATTTCATTTGCTACTGATAGTAGCGAGGTGAAAAAAAAATGATGTGAAAATAAAAAAGGGGCGTCTTTTCAGAAGCCCCCGTCCATATATAACCGTCCGTGTTATTTTGAGATCCATTCGGCGTGATTCAACGTGGCTTTTGAGCCATGAGGGGTTTCCCGCTCATAGTTTCGTTTGTCGGCTTTTACCCAAAGTTGAGTGGTCCATCCTGAGGTATAGAACCAAACGAAAGATCAGATCAGGCGTTGAGCTTACATCAGGTGTTGACCTTTATTACAATTCTTTCGTTGCAGAGAGAAATAATAAAATTTCATCAACCTGTCATGATTAGTGGGGTTAAAGTGTGAAAGGATATATACAACGCACGAAACACAGGACGCCGCTATATAAAGCTTTTGTATTTAGTTTCCACTTTCACTCCATTCATCAATGTTTGGTATATCACACAATATCGCTCGGTTAATTTCTTAAGGCTTTCAAGTTGTTCTGAAGTAGCTTCCGACTCAAGGTTAAAGGTTAGTCTTATCGATTTGAAACCAACCGGCGCTTCTTTTGAAACTCCTAAAGTTCCCCGGAAGTCCAGGTCACCCTCTGCACTTATTGTTCCGCTTTTAATGTCAATACCGATAGCCGTTGACACTGCACTCAGGGTAACGCCGGCGCAGGCTACGAGGGCTTCAAGCAACAGGTCTCCTGAACAAGCCAACATACCCGTACCGCCAGTTGCAGGGTGGAGCCCCGCTTCAATCATTGCCCGGTTTGTTTGAATATTACAGGATATACCTTCACCAATTTTTCCTGTTGCTGTCAACGTGATTATAGCAGATTCGGGTTCAGATTTATATTTCTCTTTTAAAGGAGCCTGTAGGTTTTTGAGTTCAGTGGAGTCCATGATCAGGATTTAGATAGATTGAGAAATTGGATTTGGGTTTAGTTTATAGCGGTTTGATAACAGGCTGCTTTTAAAAAGCATCAAATTTTCATTTCAATTAACCAGCAGTGGCCAAATGGATCCCGGAACTCTGCCTGGCGATACCCATAGTCATAATCCTGTGGCGGCGTAATTTCTATAGCACCCGCCTTGATCGCCTGGTTTACCACTACATCAACATCCGGTACGAACAAGCCAATCTTTGTTGTTGTGCCATTCAGGTTTTGGGGACTCAACATCCGGTTATAGACTGTTTCCTCATGCAGATGGAATATCGCACCGTTAATTGCAAGTTCCGCAACATGAATAGTTCCATCTTCATTTGTGAAACGCCTTAGCTCGACCGCACCAAAAGCTTCAATATAAAAGTCAATATTTTTGACTCCGCTTTTTATGTAAAGCTGAGGTGCAAAAAAGGGTTTTTCGAGTATGTTCATATCTCATGTTTTTTATTGAGAATACTTATTTTATAAATATGGATCCACTGAGGTCCTGATCATTTCAACCAACTCTTCATCCATATATTGATATTCATCTGGTATATCAAGGACGATCATATTCTTGAACCTTGTCTCACCAGGATACTTTTCCATTAACCTTTGTTTGTGTCGCTTTTCCATGGTAAAGATAAGATCAGCCCAGATGATATGTTTTGCAGAAACTTTGATCACCGCCGATGGCTCGGTGCCGGCGGATTTAAACTGGTGTAGCATGTTGCCTTTGTAAATAGCCTCAGCGGTTGCACTTCGCCATTTATTCCTGCTGCAAATAAAAAGAATGTTCAATTGAAATTTTCGTGCTGATTTTTTTACCTGAGCTGCCTATTTGATATAATTAGGTGATACGCATTCCTGCCAGTATTCTACGATTATCCCAATTATGCGCTTGAGTTTTTCAAAACTATGTGGCTTCACAAAAAAACCCTGCACAGATTTGGAGTAAGCATCTACAACATGCTGCTGCTCGGCGCTGGTGCTGAAAAATAGGTAGGGTATACATTTGATTCTTAAATCTTCATTGGTATGTATCTTTTCTCTTAATTCGATACCTGTTAGTTTAGGCATGTTAATGTCTGACAATATGAGAAATGGCTCAATCTCTGTGTTGATAAGGTAATCCAGTGCCTTTTCACCTTCGGTAAAAAAGATGATCTTATTTTCGAAATTAAGCTCATTAAATATCTCGTCGAGAATCTCCTTATCATCAAGGTCATCTTCGATCACTATTATAGGGCCACTTTTGTTCATTTGAGAGTTGTCTGAAAGACGTTTGGCTCAATCTAGGCTTTATGATTTAATTAGCCCCCAAATTTATGATAGTTTTATTGATCTTTTAAATTCTTCAAATTCGTCAGCAGCTGTTTGATTTTGAGCGATAGACTGATGACAATTAAAATCATAATAAAAGCTGTTATGTTCTGTCCTCAGAACCTTTAGTTGTACCAACAGGGGCTCACTCAAATCCACGTGTTCTAAAAGGTATTCGCAATCAATTCATAAAACTTGTATCCTGAAATAAAATAGGGATCATACTATAAAGATACCAAATCCAAGGGTCTTGATTGGCGGCTCAGATCAGACTAACTTTTCGAAAATTGTTATTTTTTCTCATTGCAGTTAAACATCCATTGCACACCATACTTGTCTGTACAGCTGCCAAAATAGTCTCCCCAAAACATATCCGCAAGCTCCATACCAACCTTTCCCCCTTTGGCTAACTGATCGAACAAGCGTTTTGTTTCTACACGGGTGTCTGGCTGAAGATTGATATAAACGTTGTTTCCAAAATTCAGTTTAAATCCCATCGACTCAGGAGCATCTGTTCCCATTAGACTATGGCTGCCGAGTATTCTTAGTTCGACATGCATCACAAGGTTTTTGTCTCCCTCAGCCAATGGTGGATTTTCCGGTCCAGGAGGTATGTCGCTGAATCTCATGATTCCGTTGCCTAAAAATTCACCCCCGAAAACAGTTTTGTAAAAATTGAAGGCTTCTTCGGTGTTGCGGGAGAAATTAAGATAAGTACTTACGCTGGCCATGACTTTAAATTTTAGAAGTTTAATAATCTGGAATCGTTGAATGATTTTTGACGATTCAAAGATAACAGGGCAAATAATTCTTTATAGTGTGTGAAGAAGACAATTATAAGGGTTGATTGCGTCAAAAGTGTGGATTTAAGATTTCTTATGGGGTATACTATCTCAGACGCTAAAAATCAGGATATCCCCGATTGAGATGCTACAAAAAAGACACAACCAAAATAAGTCCACAGAAATATAAAAACGACATGTATAATTGATTCAAATCGTTTTCCTCTCCAGTGTGATGACGAATACACTATGAACTGGAAAATCAGCCTTATGGTCCAAAAGAGTCCAAGCCCCAAAGAGATCTTTTTACCAAAAGGTGTTGTTGTCAATTCGATGGCAGAAGTCAGGCACAATACACCAATTAGGAAAACAGTCAGAGCAATAAAAAACGTATGTACATACATCATTTCACGGTTAATATGGCTAACAGTATTTAGCTCTGTTTTCCATTTGAAATATCTTGGAAAAAGAAAATGGATAAGAGCCAGAAGCACAAGAAGCACGCCCGCAATTTTAATATGAAGTTGCATTTTTCTGAAGGATAAATGTTGTGATGAAAGGAGTTATTTTTATTTGCCTTGAAACATTAAGTCCTGCTTCATAAAATGTTCTCATCCATTTTGATTTCGAATGGAAGTGGAAAAAGCCAATATTGTATACGAGAAAGTTAGCAACATCCCGGAGGTGTTCGGTTATCATAATTTCGCCGTCATCGGATAATATTCTATGTAGTTCATTAAAAAACAATATTCTCTCGGCATCATCACGTATTTCATGGGCTGAAAAAATACAGAATATTTTTGCTGCAGAATTACTCTCTATCGTCAGGGCGCTGGTAGATACTGATTGCGTGCCCGGGTAAGGGGGGTATGCTCTTCTCGCCCGTTTTATTGATACCTCGGTGTGCCTGTCCGGATTGTAAAAATCAAAAACATATAAATCAGCAGCCGGAAACTTCTGTCGTATCAGGACGCTTGTTTCATCAAAACCCGCATTGATATTGACAATTTTTTGTTTTTTATGTTGATCTGAATTGTCTGTCCAGGAAAGACTGTATAAATGGGAAAAGTCGTAAATATAAGCGGACACAATCAAAGAAATAATAGTAGAAAATATCAAGAAAATGATTACGATCTTCAATCCAATAGCCAGTATGGGACTGACTTCGGGATAAATAAATATTATAGTAATGACCAGAATTATTGAGGTCAAAAAGTAATGCCAGTTGAAGCGAATTATATTAAGGACACCCTGAAATGGTTTTCTCATACCGATAATGATTCAACTTTTCCTTTTTTCCAGGTGTAAGGAATGTTTTTAACGATAAATGCGCATGCAAGCCTGAAGTCTTTTGAATCTAATTTCTCCGGAAAGGAAAAACTGTAATCAATAACCCGAACAGGTTCCGGCTTCCAATGTTTACGAACACCTTCTATAATCAATACTTTATTTGTCATTGGATTAAATGAAAATGTAAAGGGCAATGGACCGGCATATCTTCGCGCCTCCTTCCAGTCATAAAACGGCGTAGCATCTGGCATTTCAATGTTTTCTTTGCTTTTCGTTTCAATTACTACGTGGAAACCAGACTTGGCTGAACTGATTTCTAATGTATCATTTTTGTGTACCCTTGAGATATCTGTAGTTGTATATTGATAATTTGTAAAAAGGTTACCAAGAACTTCCATCTTTTTACTATTCGTTTCCGACTTTAAAATATAAAGTCCCCTTAGTTTTTTGCCTGCCTTATTTGTAAAGCGGACAAAGATGCGATATCCGATCAGAAAAAAGTCATTACCTAATTGTTTAGGAAAGCCTTTCGGCCTTAGGTCTTTTGTTTGCACCATTGCGATAGCAACAAAAGCCCAATGATCATTAAATGTATCTAATTCAAGGCAATGGGGGATGAGGTCTTGCAGGTGCTCCTTTGAAATCGCAAATGTAAATACCAACGAGCTTTCAAAAAAGGCTTCAACAGCAAAAGGATGGTTTCTTAAAATAGACAAAATGTTATTGATTTAGCACCGGTTTGCTATTGAGGTAAAACTCATTGTAATAAATCAAAAGTATAAAAAGAAAAGCGAAGAATCCATTATAGTAACCCCAAAGTAGCAGATGCGGAACAGCTATACATTCAATGACATTCATTGTGGCGATTATCACAATTTGGAGTATGGCATTCAGACGGCTTCTTATGTTGCTTAAGATCCAGATCGCCATGGCAATTTCAAGAAAGCCGATCAGTAGAGTTAATGAATTTGCATATTTAAGGCCAAGTAGGTTTCCGACAATTTCGCGATGTCGCGGAACCAGGTTAAGAACCTTGCAGAAAAGGCCGTTAATCATCCAAACTGCTGCAATTAATAGGTTAATCATCCTATGGATGCGAATGACAGTCATGAACCAATAGAATTCACCAGGTCCCTGACTTTTTCACGGTTTATATCATTTAATATATAATGTAGAAGAAAGACCAGGCCAATGGCTATGAGATTCACGGCAATTAACCTGTCACTCATATTGGTACCAATTGAAATGGACCAGGCTGATAAAGAGGCGTCCAGATATATTCGAAACTGGTCAGTAATGTTAAATCCAAACAATACTGATACTCCGGCAACATATTGAAATGCTATCCCTGGTCCCGAGATTACGAAAAGTTGGAGATACTGATTTATTAACGAGCATTTCAGTGAATTCGTTTCCTTCTTAAATATTGAAATCCCGCAATAAACCGAGAATAGAAACATTATAAATCCCAGACCTATTAAGACCAGGAGCGTTGAAGTGAATTCCTGTACCTGCAAAGTAAATACACTCAAATAATATACTCCTAGTATTCCCCCTATTAGTTGATAAATTCCCAACCAGTTAAATCCCTGTACATAATTAATTTTTTCCATACAATTGTAAATAACCCCAATTCAGAGAATATATGTGTGAGCAATGATTTTGGATCATCGCTCCGGCTTTCATAAAGATATACAGAGGAACTAAAATTCAAAAGTTTCCAGAAAATCGAAGGTTGGTCTGAACGCTGTAAATTATTGCACAAAATGCCAGCATACCCCTGCCAGATCTATAAGATTAACTTCTTTTCCATATGGCTGTTGTTGGGGTTTTGATATCCTGACACCAAACTTTTCCGGAAGCTGTTTTTCTATCATTGAATTATAAAACTCTTCTGCATCACTAACTTTTACTGTTAACATCAGGTTTTCGGCAAAATGTTTGTCATCGTATTTCTGCAGGATGAATATACATCCGTCTTTCCCAAACCCAACATAGTCACCCTGGTCCCAGGTTATGCTGAAGCCTATTTCCTGGAAGAGCTGACGAGCCTTATTGAAGTCGGCCCCTGAAGGAATAAATGGTGCAAGCGATAAAAAATTCATAAGGAATGATTTGAATTAATTGTTGAATTAAATTATACTGTCTCAAACTATGATCGCCGGTTTATATCAATAAAGTTTAGGTATGGGGAATAGACTCTCTATTAGATTACTGTCATATACATCTTTTTCACTTTATTATCAAGCTTTTCAATTGCATACCGAAGTGTTACTCTTGGCATCGTTTTCCCATACTTATCCAGGAAACCAAGCAGCCTGGCTTCATCTCTTTTACCTGCTTCACGAACCCAGCTTCCAACTGCTTTGTTAATAAGATCATGCTTATCATGAACCAAAATTTCCGCAATCTTAAAAGTGTCATCCAGATCATTTTGCCTGATGAAAAAATAAGTACTTACGATCGCTGTTCTTCTCTCCCAGACATTTTTAGATTTTGCCAGCTTGTAAAGCGGCGCACGTGATTTGTCAAACAGGTAACCACCCACAACGAAAGGAGCGCTACGGTCTACCATGTCCCAATTATTTATCCTATCGTGGTGTTTTATATAAAGCTGATAAAGTGCCTTCTTTTGTTCTTCACTAATCTTTTTATTCCTTGCCTCGAAGTCCATAATACTAACAGCTCCCACTCTTACTTCATAAAAATCATTGTTGAGCAATTTCTGAATCTCCTCAATTGGCATCTGCATGTGGTGCTTAGCCAGTAAAAATATGTCAGCCATACGAACGCCAAGAAATTTGTTGTCCGGGTTATCATCGCTGAAGAACTTCGAATTTTTTGAGGCTTTTTGTGAAGCAAGAAAAGTTAACTGCTCAACAAATTCTTCCGCTTTGTGCTTAGCTTTAATAGTTTTTTTTAAGGCACTGGTTTTAGCAGCATTGACTTTAGAGTTAGGCTTCATTTATTAAGATGATTGAACTTGCACAAAAAATTCTCTTTTCAGCTGCAGACTTAAATTCATGACATTGAATGTAAAGACAATTGATTGCCCTCTGTATCTACGAAAATAGCGAAGTATCCTAACTCCGCAGTTATTTGTGATTTAGGCAACACAATTTTTCCACCTGCTGGTTCTACACGGTTAAGTACTGTGTTAAGGTCAGTACCACCATTCAGATAAACCCTGGGTCCTGTTTTTGAAGGTTCATATCCTTCCCCTTTTACAATGGCTCCGCCGATCCCACGGCTTTGCATGTCATACAATAAAAATCCCATGCGTTTGTTATCCATAGTGGATTCGGGCATTTGATAATCAAAAATCCGGCTGAAAAAAGTTTTTGCCCTGTCGAAGTCGGTGACTGGAATTTCAACCCAGTTGATCGCATGTGTTGGCATTTCCATGATGGTTTGTTTTAGTGGGTTACTAAAGTTAAATATTTGCAATGAATCCGCCTGCCTCAAATTCTACCTGGCGTGGGCAAAAACCCAGTCTGAAATTTCCTTTAGTGCAACCGGAGAAATGGTTGTGGTAAGTGCTACAACCAATTGATAGATTATTTCGTTCACCTTTCGTCTGACACGAGTAATAGTAAATGGAAAATGAATGGAGAAGAATTTAACCTGCTGCCAGTTCGCCTTGTTTATCGTTTTCTAACATGTCGCGCAGTATTTCAAGTTCGAGTTTTCTTGTTTTATAAATATTGTGCTCCCAGCCTGCGGCATAGTTCGCAAGGATCAGAAATACAGATGTACCTACAGCTAACCAAATTGATTTCCCGCTTTCCATAACACTCAAAACCATGAATAATGAGATCGGCAGAATGTTCCACCGCATTAATCGCGAGAATTTTACCTGGTAATTTGCCACGGAAACTGCATGAAAAAGATCGCCACGTATTGACCTGTCAAAAAGATTATCGTTTTTAATTCTTCGACTGCGGCTTACTAATGTATAAACGGCAACGCTAAACATCCACGCAGATAGCAGGTACATGGAAATGTTTGGGTTTTCTTTGAGGATATTTATTCCGAGGATAAAAGCGCCGGTAGCAAAATTCACTAAGATGGTCAGGAATTCGCTGATATTACTGATATGCCGGCCCTTGTTTTTCTTTGATATAATTCGGTTGTGCAACGCGTTTTCGTCTATGGCGTAGAGGGGCTTATCGTTTTGTGAGTCCCATACTTTTTGTAATTCGTCAAATTCCATGGTACTTAAATTTTTTTTGATTTTGTAATAAGTTGCTTTTTTATCCTGTTTATCTTTACGCCAACATTCGATTCACTAATACCCAAAATGATGGCCATTTCTTTATAGCTAAAACTGTCGAGAAGGAGTAAGGTTAATGATCGGTCAATAGCATCGAGCTTGTGAATCTCTTCATAGAGCCATATCAGCCGTTCATCAGGTTCAGTACGGGATTCCTGCAAAACATGCCGGACGCTTTCAATCGCCTCTGTCGGATTTCGTTTTTTCCTCGTTGTCCATTTTATAGCAGTATTAAGTCCAATCCGGTAAATCCAGGTTGTTACGGATGACTCTTGCCTGAATGAGGGGACTGAATGCCAGATCTGGATCGTAATCTCCTGGAATAGATCGTCCTGGTCCAGCGAAATATCCGCATATGCCCGGACTACTTTAAAGATCAGCCCTTTATACTGGGTTAACCAGCTTTCAAAAATTTGACTCTGATCTTTTTCTGTCACGCATCTTTATTTAATCAATTAGTACCGTTAAGATGATGACTTCTTACAAGAATGAAAAAAATAGTATTATTTCGGGGCCAGGAACTCCTGACTAAAGGTAAAATGAAAAACAATATGTTGTTGGCTGTTATTTATCCGTTGACTTTCTCTTCCTGCGAGGCTTACTGTCTTTGTCAGTTTTTTCTATTGTCCCCATAGGCACCACGACTAACTCATCGGTAAGGCAATTCCAGACATTTAAGTATTCCTTCGAAACAACATTATGCTGCTTCCATTTCGCAGCCTTCTCATAAAGCATCAGTGTGCAGATATCAGTCGCCGTTATAAATTCTCCCGTCTCAGGTTGATGCGAGTGAATTGTTCCCTCAATCACCTTTCCGTCTTCTACTTTGCCACCATACTGCATTGGCATTATATTCTTATGAAGCTGCTTTGTACTTATTAATTTATTGTCGCTATCAAAAGTTAACAAGTAGTCGTTTCCAAAAATCACAACCCCGCTTTTTTGTGGCCCTGTCAAAACATAAACTTTCCTTTGATTATTGCTGATCAGGGGAATGAGATTTAGATTGGTATTGTTATAGGTCTTGAAAATTGTATCAATGTTGATAGTCGCCAACGCATTTTGCCTGATGAAATAAAGATCCATTTCAGTTTTCGTGAATTCTCTTTCATTCAGGTCTGTCCTGGCGGTTTTAACATTATATGTATTGTCAAATTCAACGGAGCCAATCACTTTGGGATTTGTTGCCTTTGAAAAGAAGATACAACTCGACTTGTTACTCTCTGTATATGAAAAATAACCGCCAATGTTGGTTTTATCCTTATACATCTCTAAAAAAACATCGGTTCCATACCAGGATGCCATTTCAGATTTGTAAAGCTGCTTTCCTTCTATGACAATTGGCTGTGCACGCTCTGTCGGATTATCTTGTGCTGGAAGACTAATGCTATAAAGTAACATTAAAATTGTAGTGATTTTATTCATAAGGAGAGATGGCTTTTGGCGTTGATACCTAAAAGATTTGAAAGTCAAAACACTGTTTTTGCAGTAGCAGGAACTGGCTTCGTCCTTCACTAATGTAGAGTACAATTCTGGATTTTCATAATCTATCGACTGAAGTTTTTGGAAAGGCCAAGTCTTGAGAGAGGATGCTACTTCTCCATAGCAACCTGAAACTCAAAATCGGAAACCTTAAGGCTGTCGAGCAACTTTAGAAAAATTGGTTGATCAAAAGGGCCCTTTACGATATCTTTATCGTTTAAGTATTGGTTGTCCTTTGATTTATCTAAAAAGTAGTAATGGCCGCCATTTGCTGCAAATATGTAATTATCCATCCATCCAATTTTCTCAACTGAATCCATCCTTCCAATCCCTGCGCCACCTTCAATATCATAATAAAGAGACCAGGACATTACTCCCTCAATCTTTGATAAAGAATATGGCCCAGGTATGTCCGTGGTCGGTGCAAGCATGTCACCGCAACTGAGAAGAAGAAGTCCCGCGATTGCAATGATGAGTATTTTCATGAAAGGTAATGCTTGCTTGCATGAGTAAAAAGCTGCTCTGTCAAATACCAGTTTTGATACAGTTAACGAAAAGTAATTCGAAAACATCACTGTATTATCCGCAGCTTCGCGTAATTCAACATGATTTTTTTCTCGCCATTCAGATCAAACTTAACAGTGGCTATTGGATTATGTGCCGAGCCTTCCATCTTCATTACTTCCCCAAAGCCAAATTTCTGATGCTCTACTTTCTGACCTTCCTGTAAATTAGTTGTATCACTGGCAACAAAATCCGGACTGGGTTTATGATCAATAACACGGGCCGGAGATTTAGGAACTATATAGCTGGGAGTCTGCGGTTTTTTAGCAGGTGGCGGACCATACTGACGTTCAGCATCACCCGCATTTCCAAAACCGCCGCGACCGGCACCGCCAAAACTGCTTCCGCCTTCCGAACCACCTCCACCGCGCATGCGGTCAAATGCCGAACCACCACTCCAGCTGCTGAATCCATTGCCCTGGTTACGTGCCCCACCACCGGCAAAACTGCGGTCCAGCATCTCTTCCGGAATCTCTGCAATAAACCTGCTTGGCTCGTTCTGGACCAAAGAACCAAAACGATAACGGCTATTGGCATAGGTCACCCACAACTTCGCCTTGGCTCTTGTTACAACAACATAAAACAAACGACGCTCTTCTTCCAGTTCCTCACGGGTATTGATAGACATTGAATTCGGAAATAACATCTCTTCCAGTCCCGCAGCAAAAACACAACTAAACTCAAGTCCCTTGGCAGCATGAATCGTCATTAGTTTCACATTATCCGCATTGGGATCTTTTTCATCTGCATCAGTGAGCAAAGTAATCTGCTGCAGATATGCACCCAGGCTTTTATCCCCCACCTCACCATCATCGTTAGCCGGGCTTTCGGTCCATTCTTTAATACTGTTCAGTAATTCCTGGATGTTCTCATATCGGGCCATCCCTTCTGTACTCTTATCATTAAAAAGTTCTTTTACAATATTTGTTTGTTTGCCAACATGCACTGCCACATCATAGGCATTTTTTGTTTCCAGCATGCTCGCAAAACTCCGGATCATCAATACAAAGTTTTCGATAGATTCAAGTGTTCCGCCTTTATAACCAACTTCTTTGGCTTGCTCCAGTACATTCCAGAATGACACGTTATGTGTGTTGGCAAATAAAATCGCTTTATCAACTGATGTTTTCCCTATTCCTCTTGCAGGAAAATTAATGATCCGCTTCAAAGCTTCTTCATCACGTGAATTCACAATGATTCTCAGGTAGGCCACAAAGTCCTTGATCTCTTTGCGCTGATAAAAGCTCAATCCGCCATAAATCATATAAGGAATGTTCATCCGGCGCAGGCTTTCTTCAAATGCGCGGCTCTGCGCATTGGTGCGATAAAGTATTGCAAAGTCTTTGTTGTTATAATGATTGCGCAGCTTTTGCTCCTGTATGCTGTCGGCTACAAATTTGCCTTCATCATTATCAGTCATTGTACGCACCAGCTTTATCTTTTCACCCTCCGCATTTTCTGTCCAAAGATCCTTTGGAATCTGACCCTTATTATGTTTGATGATTTCATTGGCCGCAAGAATTATCGCCTGTGTGCTGCGGTAATTCTGTTCAAGCTTTACCAGCTTCACATCATCATAATCTTTTTGAAACTGCAGGATGTTCTGGATAGTTGCACCCCTGAATGAATAAATACTTTGCGCATCATCTCCAACCACGCAAACATTTTCATGCATAGCACCCAGTAATTTAATGACCTCATACTGGGCTGGATTTGTATCCTGGTACTCATCTATCAGGATATATTTAAACTTGTGTTGATATTTGTGCAGGCTTTCGGGAAAGTTCTTAAGTAACTCATACATTTTCAGCAACAGATCGTCAAAATCCATTGCACCGTTCTTAAAACATCTTTTGGTATAAGCATCATAGATCTGCGCGATGGCAGGTCGGTTAGAGCGTGTATCCTCTTGTTGGATATAATAATCGGTAGCATATTCTGCCGGCGAAACCAGTGCGTTTTTAGCACTTGAAATCCGGTTGTATACCGTATTTGGCTTATAATGTTTATCGTCCAGGTTCAACTCGTTTACCACCGCTTTTACTACTGACTTGGCATCATCGGTATCGTAAATAGTAAAACTGTTGGGATACCCAAGCCGATGTGCTTCGGACCTGAGAATCCTGGCAAACACACTATGAAAAGTTCCAATATATAGGTTACGGGCCTCGTTATTGCCAAGTGTCTTTTCAATCCGCTCCTTCATTTCTTTAGCGGCCTTGTTGGTAAAGGTCAAAGCCAGGATATTGAAAGCATCAACCCCGTTAGCCATCAGGTGCGCAATACGGGTTGTAAGAACCTTCGTTTTTCCGCTGCCTGCACCGGCAATAATCATGATTGGTCCATCCCGGTGTAACACTGCTTCCTTCTGCCGCTCATTCAATTCACTTAAATAATCTCGCATAGCTGCAATTTACGAAGACACCCGATTATATAAATTTTTATGATTAAAGCTTGAGCGAAAACAAAGATTTTTTACGCAATTTTGAGAGATGAAATTCTTTTTATTTACCGCATTTCTACTAGTAATCAATCAGCTGCACGCCCAGGTACTGATTCACGCTCATAATGATTACGAAAAACCGGAGCCGCTTTTTAATGCAATCCGCGAAAAGGCTTTCGCCATAGAGGCAGACGTTTACCTGGTTAACGGGCAACTCGCAGTTGCGCACGACCGGAAAGACATAGACAGCGCAAGGACCTTAACTTCTTTGTATCTGAAACCTATCGATTCAATGATGAGGGCGCATAAAGGTTTCGTAACCGCAGACAAAGATTATCAACCGGTGCTGGTTGTAGACATCAAAGCAGATGGAGAAAAGGTGCTGGCGGAATTGGTCAGGCTTATCATTGCATATCCACGGATATTTGACGGCAGTGCGCATCAAAAACCATTATACATACTCGTAAGCGGGGACCGTGGTCCGATTGCAAAATGGAAGGAATATCCGGCGTCTGTCCGGTTTGATGGAAGGCCAACCGAACTATATGATACTGCTGCGCTAAGCAAAGTGGTCACTGTCAGTGAAAGTTATGGAAAGTACTATCGGGATAATAAACTCAATAAGGATTCTTTGATTGCGATGATAGGGCGGGCACATTCACAGAAGAAACTTGTCAGGTTATGGGGTGCACCAGATTTCCCCGCTACCTGGACAGCATTTCAGAGCCTCGGTATCGATATTATAAACACCGACAAGGTTACAGAGTGCAGGCGGATTTTATCAGCAAAAAAATAGCTGTTACATTCCAGATTAATGACCGGGCTTTAATGCCTGGTACTATCACCAGTGGAAGTAGAAGGCTGACGCTCATATGAAGCTGTATCCTTAGATGTCGAAGACTCCGTACCTGTTCCAACCTGGGTCATGGTGTCTTTGTTGGTATCTGTACTGTCTTTGGACACTTCGCTGCCTTCTCCCGCCTCGGTGCATGCATAAAATAAAGAGATGCAAAATAATGCTGCTAATAATTTTTTCATTTTATCTGGCTTTTCTTAATAATTATTTGATCCGATTTTGTTGTTAGTTTCAGGCGGTTTGCAATTTAAGGCTGCGCGTCATCGGGCTATAATCAGGTGGTTTTAGTAGTCGGCTTTACGGGTTCGCGGGTCCACCGGGATAATTCCGTCTGATCACTCAATAAAACAAGCATGCCATTCTCAAAACGATATCCATTTGCTTTCGGCAAATTCTTTAAAAAGGCATCTTCATTATATCCCGGGCAAGCCATTTTTGTAGTAATTATTTGTTCATCAATCTTTAACGTGCTATCTGTAAAGCTGAACTTCCCACGCATGTTATTACATCCTGTGCTACCGCTAAAATTCTTTGAGTTTTCATCGAAGTTTAGAGTAGGAATTTTGCCGGCGGCAGTGTCGGATGGCAAAACCGCCACCAGGAACCAGGTACCACCAAGCTTCCCGGTATCTGCCGAAGCCGGTGTCTGAGCTCTCGCCACCCCGGACTGGCCAGCGCTGTCTGAGCCTTCACTCTGATTCGAACTATCAGAACGCCCGGGCAGATTATTGGAACTGGCTTGTCCGCATCCAACCATCCAGGTGCAGCCGGCTATTAACGTTAATATCAAAAGAAAAAAGGAATTATATTTCTTTTTCATCCTGTGAGTGGCATCTTTAGGCAGGCTTCTCATATAATGAGTTTTAAATTATGACTTCAATTTTTGAAGCCCGGCCATTTCTGATCAACTGCACCAGGCTCCAATAATTACTATCACAATTCCGGCCAAGCTAATTTGGCAATAGATTTATTCATTTATGCGGAATCTGTCCGGCACTCCCGCCTGTCAATAAAACAAAGAAGAATAGTTATTCGAAACTTCGCCGACCTTTCTTTATCCTGATGGAAATAAAAAGACGCTTGTCCGATTTTTAAATGGCCTGGTTTAGGGAAGAATTTGAAAGATGGAGCATAATGACCCTGTGAAGTTCGTCGGGATTGAATGGCTTCACCATAATATCTGACAGACCGGCCTGGTTAACCTCATACTGTACTTCGTAGGGAAGGCTTGCGGTGAGGGCAATGATAGGGACGGTTTCACCCTGTTTACGTAATAAGCGTGTTGCCTGGTAGCCATCAAGCACTGGCATGTCCAGGTCCATGAGAATTAACCGGTGCCGCTCCCTATCGAATTTGTCGATTGCTTCCTGGCCGTTAGTCGCCACATCAATTTTAGCACCGCTTCTTTCCAGGAAGGTCTGGGCCACCAGCACATTCATAGGATTATCTTCAACCAATAATATGTCAACGCCTTTTAGCGGTTTTTGCTCTTCCACAAATTTTACCTGTTCTTTCTGTTCTGACAGTTTTTCCTGGCTCAACGGGAATTTTTGAGTGAAAGAAAACGTTGATCCTTTACCGGTTTCACTGTCTATCATCAGGGTCGTGCCCTGTAGCTGAAGAATCTTCTGACTGATTGATAAACCGAGGCCTGTCCCTCCGTAACGGCGCGATGTGGAAGAGTCGGCCTGTGTAAATCTTTCGAAGATCAATTCTTTTTTATCTGAAGGTATACCGATGCCGGTATCGATGACCGCGAACCGCATCACTGCGAATCCTGGTTCAAGGCTTTCTATTTTTACCGATAGTGTTACCGAACCTTCCGAAGTAAACTTCAACCCATTATGAACAAGATTATTTAGTACCTGGGCTGTGCGGGTCGGATCACCAATTACATAGGATGTTATGCGGGGATCGAGATCCAGCACCAATTGCAGCCGCTTCTCATCGGCAAGTGTTTTCAATCCCGCCAGGATGTTTTTACTTATAGCTGGTACATCCATCCTTATCTGTTCGAAATGAATTTTTCCGGCTTCTATCTTGTTATAGTCAAGAATATTGTTAACGATAGACAACAGGTTGTTGGCAGAAAACAGCAATACTTCGAAGCTTTCCTGCTGATCTTTTCTGGGGTTATTTCGTTGAAGAAGATGAGCCATTCCGATCACTGAATTAAGTGGTGTGCGGATTTCATGTGACATGGTTGAGAGGAACTCCGACTTAACACGAAGGCCTTCCCGGGCCTGGTCGGCAGCATCTTTAAGCCTGACCGAAAAACGATGCGAAAGTACCAGCGACTGTAAAAAGAAAAACGCCACATACAAGGCAAACGTGAGACCCTTGATCGGGATGATGATATTAAAATACTGGAGGTTAGTAAGTAAAAAAATAAGAAGCATAACCCCACTGCTTAACAGAGCATAACCTGAACCAATTCTTTTATTGCGCATTGCCTGGGCATAGACGGTGAAAGCATAGGCCGTGAACAGGAACATTACAATAAGGAAATAAGACATCAGGCCGGTAAATATCACCGGTGCTGTAACCAGAATGATTAAACAATAGATACCGCAGAGAGCAAACAAAGAATTAATAACTTTTTTATTTACGTCTTCCGGGTAAAGGAGCGAGGTGTATTTTCCGAAAAGCGCCACACCTGTAACCAGGGTCAGGTATTCAAGATGAACGGTAAGCGACCACGGTAAGCTGGGAAGAATTCCATGTAATACATAATCGCCGGTGCCAATCATCCGGTAGCTATATATCATGCAGAAAAGGGAGAAAAACAGGATTGGCCTATCCTTGGTACCGAAAATGTATAGTCCAAGGAAAAACAATCCACCCATAAACAGGCAGCCGGCAAGCGAAAGATCCAGGGCGTGGGACCTGTTCCGATCGAGGTACATTTCATTTCGTTCACCAATAAGGATATCTTCAGACATCCCCCCTTTTGAATGCCAGAAATTAGCCAGCTGTATTACAAGCAGAATGGTATCACCTGAAGGGGCATTTATCGTTCTGGTTTCCCAGAAAGGTATTGATTTGCTCCTGGTAGTTGCAGGAACTCCGTTTGAGCTAATCAGTGTATTGTTTCCGTAAAGATTGCTGGAACAGTATGATTCCGACATCTCGAATGCCAGCCTCGGATGATCGGGGGATAAAAGTATTGTAAGTGCATAAGTGGCTATACCGTTTCCGGGGTCGCTGGGTCCCGCCTGTTTTGTCCAGAGTTTGGGAAACTCCGTGATTCGTGCATTATTAACTGGTATCTGATCCGGCTCTAGCAGCTGGTCAGGATAAAATTTCCATTCCCCCCTAAGCGAAAATGCCCCATCTCGGTAGTCCACTCCACGCAGATCAATAACGCCGTTCCGCGCTTTTCTTTGCTCAACCAGGGACTGTGAAAATACTCCCGGCAAAGAAAGCGTGAGCAGCAAAAACACTATCAGGCACTGTTTCATATTCTATCGGATCTTGGCTGTCGTGTACACAGACCCAATAGAAACGTGCAAAACTCAAAAAAATGTTGGTCAGGGAAAGATTAATGTCTGGCAGGAACCCATTAAGTCTTTTAATCATAGGTAGTTACGGAAAAAAGGAAGCCGGCTGTTGACCGGCTTTGAAATATTGAATGTTACACTGATATTATTGGTTTTTGGTAGTGTCAACCTTTGCTGTATCCGGGGCAGCTTGGGTGGGATTACTGGTCGAATCTGATGGATTAGTGGTTGCAGGTGAAGGTGTATCACAAGCAATAAAACCAAGACAGGCGACCAGGGCCAGTAAAAATAAGTTCTTCATAAAATGATTTTTTAGTGTTTAAAAATGTATGAACCCTATCCTATTCAATTACTCTGCCACGCTTGGTACAGGCCCGAAAAATGGCGGGGTTTTTAACATTCTTACCTATAAAAACCTGCATAATGCAGTTCATTCTCAATAAAAATCAATTCATAACTGTAGTCATTTAATCTCATCAAAAAAACATCAACATTTGCATTATTAATTGAAACGAAAAATTTATACGTCATGTTTGGTCAATGGTTACTAGTTATCTGCAGTTTGCTCTTCGTGGGCAGTCCGGGTGCTTCAACCGGCGCTACAACCGGTAGCCAGGTTGAAGACGTTTGCGAGGTAAGCAAAATTGTTCAGGCAGATACACAGTATGGATGGCAGGTTTCGGGAAGTTCTATATCTGCCTACGATGTTCCTGCAAACTAAAATGGATGCTACCAGCGGTAACATCCATTTTTTATCATTCAGTTGCTAATATGCAAGCTACTGTTATTTACGACTTTCTTTCCAACAACTTAAAGAACTGATCCAGTTGAGGTAGAATCACAATCCTTGTTCTTCGGTTCGTAGCTCTTGTTTCTGCTGATTCATTTACTGTTATAGGCTTATATTCACCGCGTCCCGCTGCCGCCATTTTCGCCGGATCCAGGCCATATTGATTTTGCAAAATTCTAATTACAGAAGTTGCGCGTTTAACGCTAAGATCCCAGTTGTCTGTCAGTACACCCCTTGCAAATGGAATATTATCTGTGTGACCTTCCACCATAAATTCGATATCCGGCTGATTTTTTAACACAAGAGCAACTTTGCCCAAAACAGTTTTAGCCTGCTCAGTTACATCGTAGGATCCGCTTTTGAAAAGCAGTTTATCTGAAATATCTATGTAAACCACTCCTTTATCAACCTTCACATTTATATCCTGGTCATTAAGGTTACCAATAGCACCTTTAAGATTCATAACGAGAGCCATATTAAGAGAATCTTTTCTTGCCATGGCAGACTGCAGATCCTGGATGTAGACATCTTTTGCACCGATATTATCGAGCGACTTTTTTATACTTTCAGCCTGTGAGCTGGAAATAACTGAAAGATCCTGCAGCTGTTTCAAAGCCTGTGTATTGTTTTCTTTGAGGAATGAAATCTGCTTAGTCAGGTTATCAATCTCGCCCTGGAGGCTTGCTCTTTTACGCTCGTTTTCGGCAGTGAGGTCTGTACAATTCCTCAGATCGCCCTGAAGCTTATTTCTTTCTGTTTCAAGTAATACATAACGATCCTTTTCTGCCTGTAGTTTTTTCTTGCTTACACAGCTGAACAGGAACACAGACGAGATAAATAATACCAGGAGATGTTTGTATGTCATATCGGTTTGTTTTAGGTGGTTTGAGTTAATACGGCTCACTAACCATTTGTAAATTTGAGGTTGCCAAAGTTAAATTATTGAGTTTACACTCTCATTCAACATCTGAATATTTATTTTAATTTAAGTCGATTTTAATACTATCAATCTCCGTACCAAACAGGCATTATCACCGTAAAATCAAGCTGTACAAAGGTTTGCTAAGCTAAGGTAATGTAAGACAATGTTAAAATGACTTATCTTACAATAAATCATTTTGATGTTCAAAACGTTGTTTTTCTTAATAAGTACATTTTTTTCCTTTGGTCTTTATGCTCAGGTAACAGACTGGGTTTCCGGGGGCAAGTTAAAGCCCGAACAGGCTGTGATGGACATCAGGCACTATACCCTTAAGCTTAACGTTGATCCTTCCACGAAAACCATAAGTGGTTCTGCTGAGATCGACCTTATGCTGACCGAATCTACGCCAATACTACTTTTTGATTTTGTCAGTTTTTATAAGATCAGTGAGGTCACAATTAACGGAAAGAAGGTTCCTTATTCCTATGAATCTGACTTTATAACGATTAAGCCTGCCACTGCTTTGCCGGCAGGAAAAGTGAAGGTGACGGTTAAATACAGCGGTCAGCCCCCTGTTGCGAAACACGCTCCCTGGGACGGTGGATTTCAATGGTCAAAAGATTCAGGAGGCAACGACTGGATTGCGATCACCTGTCAAAGCGAGGGTGCAAAAATATATTTCCCATCAAAAGATCATCCTTCGGACGAGCCAAATGAAGGAGTGGATTTGTTTATCACAGTTCCGAAAGGCCTGGTGGCAGCAGGTCCTGGCCTGCTGCAGAAAACAACCCACGGAAAAACCACTTCAACATTCCACTGGAAAACGAACTATACAATCAATACTTATAGCATCGTATTTAACGTTGGCAAATACAAGGCCGTGACCCGTCCATATAAAACGATTGCAGGCAATACTGTTCCAATGATTTTTTATGTGCTGGAAGAACATGCTGACAAGGCACCGCATCACCTGGAAATCCTGGAGAAAATGACAAGGGTACTTGAAAAGTATTTTGGTGAGTATCCCTGGGTGAAGGAAAAGATCGGACTTGCGGAAACACCTCACCTGGGAATGGAGCATCAGACCCTGAATGCATATGGTAACCACTTCGGGTACACGAAGCTCGGAGGTGAAGATTTTGATTGGCTTATGGCGCATGAGTTTGGTCATGAATGGTGGGCAAATAAAGTGACAGGTAAAAATTATTCCGATATGTGGATACAGGAAGGCATTTGTACCTTCGGTGATCATTTACAGATAAGGGATAGGGAAGGAGAAGAAGCCTATCGCGCTAAAATGCGGGCAACCGGCCGGGCAACACAGAATTTGAAACCAGTAGTGCCTGGCAAAGATGCCAATTCAGTGGAAGTTTATCATGGCGACATCTATGGCAAGGGAGCATTCTTTATGCATACTATAAGGTACCTGATTGGCGATTCAATTTTTTTTCCAACACTCAGGACACTGGCGACATCACCCGATTATACTTATGATAAAATGCCTGATACGGATGATGTTGAGAAACTATTCAGTACTGCTTCCGGGAAAAATCTGAAACCTGTTTTCGATTTTTTCCTGCGGACCGTCAATAAACTTGAGATAGGTGTAAAACAGGTTTCTGACACAAGATTCAGTTTGCGATTGTTGAATTATAATGGATCACTTCCGGTAGAGGTTAAGACAGATAAGGGGATAATAAAATCAATGGTTAGTAAAGAAGGGGTTATCGTTGAGTCAGGAGTTATGCCACAGATCGATATTACCGGGTATTATATTAAGAAAGTAATTTTAGAATATTAGGCCCGGCCTCTATTTCCCCGTTATGCTAAATCTTTGAAACCGCAATGGGAAAAATCCCCAAAAATATTAGCTTTAAAAAACTAATATTTTTAGTGTTGATAAACTAATTTTAAGTAGATTTGTCATTCGGTAATTTTGAACTCTAAAACTCAACAAAACATGTCAAACGAAAAACTCAAAGCGCTGAAGCTTACGATGGATAAGATCGAGAAAGACTTCGGCAAAGGAAGTGTGATGATGATGAATGAAAAATCGATGGAGCCCATCGATGTTATTTCAACCGGTTCAATCGGTCTTGATTCAGCGCTTGGGATTGGCGGTTTTCCCAAAGGAAGGATAATCGAAATATACGGACCTGAGTCTTCCGGTAAAACTACCGTGGCAATCCATGTTATTGCAGAGGCCCAGAAAAAAGGTGGGATGTGTGCAATAATCGATGCTGAACATGCTTTTGACAGCGGTTACGCCCGCAAATTGGGAGTAGATGTTGATAACCTGCTGATTTCACAACCGGATTATGGTGAGCAGGGTCTTGAAATTGCCGATCGCCTGATACTTTCCGGTGCGCTGGATGTTGTAGTTATTGATTCAGTTGCGGCCCTGGTACCAAAAGGTGAACTTGAAGGCGAAATGGGTGATAGTAAAATGGGTTTACAAGCCAGGTTAATGAGCCAGGCTCTTAGAAAACTTACAGCTACTATCAGCAAAACAAACACGATCTGTATTTTCATTAACCAGCTTCGCGAAAAGATCGGTGTTATGTTCGGTAACCCCGAAACAACTACCGGTGGTAATGCGCTGAAGTTTTATGCCTCCATAAGGCTTGATATACGTCGCATGGCCCAGATCAAGGATGGTGATGAAGCGGTTGGTAACCGTGTTAAAGTGAAAGTGGTAAAAAACAAGGTTGCCCCACCATTCCGTGCTGCTGAGTTTGATATCGTTTTCGGAGAAGGAATTTCTAAAAATGGTGAGATCATAGACATGGGTGTTGAACTCGGAATCATACAGAAAAGCGGTAGTTGGTTTAGTTATAATACCGACAAACTTGGCCAGGGTAGAGAAACAGTAAAACAACTGATGCATGATAATCCTGAAATGGCTAATGAGATCGAAGGCAAGATCAGGGAAAAATTAAAGGAAATTCAGAACGCTTAACAAGTTTGTAGTTTTAGTTTTATATGGGTTAGTAAAGCTCACGGCTTCCTTTCAAGGAGGCCGTTTGTGTTTTATAACATAGCCGTGGAAGAAGGTTAACCAACCTGGGATAGGTCTAAAAAAAAGAAGGGGCCTGAATAAAAATTCAACCCCGTTTTTAAAATCCAATATCCTATGAAAAACCGATGTAAAAATACAGTCCGGTTTTGATATCTGCAATACTATTTTGTGGTAATATGAGAAATACTTTCGTCGCTAAGGTTAATTCTTTACCAGCCGCTCTTGCACAATCGTATTAGCAAGCCGATTATTCAATCTTAATATATAAATGCCTTTTTCGAGTGTTGAAACATTTATTGTTTGAAGACCCTGGAGGTTCGCCTGCGACAGCCGCATCTTACCCGTAGCATCAATAATTTGTATGTCCAGTGGATTTTCTGAACGAATGATGAGGATGTTATCGACTGGGTTAGGATAAAACTTAAAAGAGATATCCCCTGCTATCTGAACATTCAATGGTTTCGAATAAAACTGCCGGTTATCTTTAGCCGAACATTTTATACGGTAAACATTTTTACCTTTTGCAGGAGATTCGTCAACCCATTCAAACCATGTTGAGATCTGGGCGAGTTTCAAGACGGCCACTACTTCAAATTCTTTACTGTTACAGCTACGTTCAATTGAGAAAAAGTCGGTGAGAGATGAATCAGACAATCTCCAGTTTAAAACAACCCGGGAATTTTCTTTGATGATATGAACCAGGTCTGTTATATAATAGGAAGAGTCCGGGTTATTTACTCCCCGGTCGGGAAGTAAAACACCAGCCTCCTGAGATATGCAATAGAATGCACTCAGGCTTAATATTGAAATTAAGAAGCCTTTGATCATGAATTTAATGGGTAGTAATGGGATGTAGTTATCCACAAAGTTAGTGCCTGAATGTGGAAAACGTTGTATTCTATTGAAAATTATTTTATTACCGTTAATAATTACCCAAAGAAATTTAGCTTTCGCTATCTTTTATAAACTCTGGAACAATGAAAGTGATACGTAAACTCAATCCTCGTAAAACGATTGCACTGGTTGCACATGATAACAAAAAGAAGGATCTGATCGACTGGGCTATGCTTAACAAGATCATCCTTGCGCGCCACGACCTGGTTGCCACAGGGACCACCGGTACACTACTGGAAGACAAACTGGATCGCCCGGTTAAAAAGGTGTTGAGTGGTCCGTTGGGGGGAGACCAGCAAATTGGTGCCATGATCGCCACCGGCGATATAGATATCATGATTTTTCTTTGGGACCCTATGGAAGCACAACCACATGACAGCGATGTCAAGGCTCTTCTAAGGGTTGCCATTGCATGGAATTGCCTGGTGGCCTGCGATCTTTCAACCGCTGACTTTATCTTGACCTCTCCGCTCATGTTGCAGGACTATAATATCGAGGTACCCGACTATTCCGGCTATCTGAAAAGGCGTATCGAGCGCTAAGCGGATGTCGGTGGTCTGCCTTTTGCATATTGAGCTTAAATAACAGAGAACTGTCATCTCGTTAATGCTAATCCGTATAAACAATTGCAGATTCCTCGACAAACAGCGCTTTGAAGAAAACTTTACGATACATACTAAAAGGGACAGGGATATTAATTGGAGTCCTGCTCATATTCTGGCTGATAGTTATTGCCTATGTTTCAATCAATAAAAAGGAGATAATTGCCAAAGTAACCGGGGAACTTAATGAAAGAATGAATGCTACAGTAATCATCGGTGGCCTGGATCCTTCATTTTTTCAAACCTTCCCTTTTTTATCACTCAGGCTTTCGGATATATCGCTTCGGGACTCACTTTGGGATAAGCATCATCATGACTTTCTTAAAGCAGAAAAATTTTTTATCCGCATGAACCCGCTGAGTCTTTTTTCAGCCTCTCCTAAAATCAATAAAATCATTGTTGAAAAAGGATCCATTTATCTGTTTACTGATACAAGCAATTATACAAATGCTTATATCATGAATGCAAAGAAAAAAACTACCCGGAGAGGGTTGAAGCCACCTTTCAATGGTATCGAACTCAAGGAGGTAAGGTTAACTTTCGTGAATCCATACCGGGGTAAGTTGTTTGATTTCGACATAAAAAAACTGGTTTGTGAAGTAGACAGCGAAGATAGCTCAACTGTACTGGGCATAAAAACCGACTTATTTGTACATGATCTCGCCTTTAACACGGATAGGGGCGTTTTTTTGAAAGAGAAACGTGTTGAAGGGAAATTTGCGGTTACACTCGACCAGCAAATAATCTCGATAGACCGCATACTATTAAGACTAGACGGGCAGCCTTTTGAGATTTCTGCCTTGTTTGAATTGGGAACCGACCCGAAATTTAAACTTGATATTGCAAGTAATGAGGCAAAATACCGCGACCTGATCGCCCTGCTGACCGAAAGACTGCAAAAAAAACTCGATACCTTCGGAGTCAGCAATACGCTTGATGTAACCGCTAGTTTAAAAGGAAGCTTACTACCTAAAACTATTCCACTGGTTAATGTGAAATGGACAGTCAAAGGCAGCGATCTTAAGACCCCTGCCGGCGATTTTATGGACTGTTCTCTTGACGGCTCATTCACTAACCAGGCAGATACCTCCCTGTCGAGGAATGACTCAAATTCGGTTATCAGTATAAATTCCTTTAAAGGAACCTGGGAGAAGATTCTCTTGTCTTCGTCTAAATTTCTTGTCACAGACTTGGGTGAACCGAAGATGGCTTTTGATCTGCATACAAATGTTGAACTGAAATACCTCAATGATCTGACAGGTATTGAATCTTTCGAATTTTCAAAAGGCAAGGCGGATGTAAACATCAACTTCAGTGGTCCGGTTATGTCTTCGGATACCGGCCAGACCTTGATTTCAGGGGGAGTTGATATATCCGAAGGCGAATTGACTTATCTGCCAAGAGCCCTGACTTTATCCGGGTGTAAAGGCTCCCTGATTTTTGATAAAAAAGATGTGTATATCAAAGACCTGCGTGCAAACACAAAAAGGAGCGATCTGCTTATTGGTGGAAAGATTGACAACTTTCTTTCGATGCTAAATAAAGTTTCCGAGAACATGCTTATCGATCTGAACATCAACTCATCAAAACTGGATCTGACAGATTTCACTCAAAATCTGCAAAAGCGCCATGTGACGTCAAAGCAAAAAAATACGGCGCGACTTCTTAAGATTGCCAACAAGATTGATAAGATGATAGCTGAATCTGCAATGAAAATTGACCTCTCTGCAAAAAAGGTTCAGTATAAAAAATTTGCAGGAACCAATGTCAAAGCTGCATTAATCCTTGAAAAAGATGATTGGAATCTGAAGAACATTTCTATGAATCATGCGGATGGCACATTTGTAATTGACGGAAAACTTAAGACAAATGGTAGTGACAATCCATTTTCGATAAGAGGCAAAATGGATAATATCGACATAAGCAAGGTCTTCTATTCATTTAATAATTTTTCGCTGGATGGTCTTACAGATAAAAACATTAAAGGTGTGTTAACAGCCGATTTTGACATTGCGGCTTCAATCAATAATAAGTCGGAAATAGTTCCCTACAGTATCCACGGGTTTGTCAATATGAGTTTAAAGGATGGGGCCTTACAGAATTTTGAACCTATGCAGAAAATTTCCAATTCTGTATTCAAAAACCGTGATATGTCTGATATCCGTTTTGCAGAACTTAAGGACAATCTTCAGATTAATGGTACATCTATTACTATTAACAGTATGGAAATACAATCCACGGTGTTAACTATGTTCATCGAAGGTACCTACGACATGAAAGCCGGGCCAGATATGAGCATCCTGGTTCCGCTCAGTAATCTAAAAAAACGGGGATCGGATTTTGAACTGGTGAACAAAGGTACTGATAGTAAAAAAGGCCTGAGTGTCCATTTGCGGGCGCGGTATGGTGATGATGGTAAGGTGAAGATCAGCTGGGATCCTTTTAAAAAGGCCCTGAAAAACAAGGATAAAAAAGTAGCTGCAGTTCCTTAAACTACAAGTGCTGCGGCTCCGAATACACCGGCACTGTCTCCAAGTTGAGGTTTTAAAATCGGAACATCAAGCCGGTTATTAAAGATGAATTGTTTCAACGATTCAAGACCGTCAGTATATACAGAATCAATATTGCCTACACCTCCACCTACAACTATAACATCAGGATCGAGTGTGTTAATAACATTAGATATTGCTTTACCAAAGAAATAGTGAAGTCTTTGCATGGTGTCGGATGCCGCCTTATCAAAACCCTGCTGGTGTCTTTGAGCGATTTCTTTCAATGTGATCATTTGATTGGTAAGGGAACTATAAAATCTCTGAAGCGAAGGTCCCGCCAGCACTTTTTCAACACAACCGGTTTTCCCACAATAACAGATTCCACCGGATTCATCGAGAAAATTATGTCCCCATTCGCCGGCGATGCCATGATGGCCGTTCCAGATCTTACCATTGATGACTATTCCTCCTCCTACTCCGGTTCCCATAATGATTCCAAAAACCATCTTTGCGTCCGGACATTTTTCTTTTACAACTCCCCAGGTTGTTTCTGCAAGTGCAAAACAATTTGCGTCATTTGCCAGTTCGATTGGTATCCCCAGCTTTTCTTCAAGATCTTTTTTTAGCGGCATACCATTAAGTGCCGTTGAATTGGAATTTTTCATCGTTTGGAGTACCGGGTCAAGAACACCGGGAGTGCCTATGCCAAGACGTTCTGCTTTTAAACCGGTCTTTTTTTCCATGGATGTCACCAGGGACACCAACTGGTTCACGATATGGTCATAACCTTTTGCGCCTTCAGTATCAATACGGTTTCGCAGTATTGGTTTAGGGTCCTCGAGTGATGTTATTATAACCCCTTCAATCTTAGTTCCTCCAAGGTCGATCCCCCATAATGGTTTGTTCATTGCTTAGAATTTTATCCTGTTAATTGACGTAAATCCGTTGACTTTTATAATGTTGCCTTTAATACTGGTGCAGTGTGTTTTATTATGCTTTGTATTTTTCCAAATATGCTCCTTAGTAAACTGAAAGATTCTGATTGGTCGTCAACGGGATTTATTTTCCTCCTTGTTTGTCCCCGGTCTTCTCCAACGATTTAATAGCCCTTTCAAGATCTTCCGGTGTATCGATTTCAACACCCATATAATCAACTTCCACCATTTTCAGCTGGATACCATATTCCAGGTATCTCAAACATTCAATTTTTTCAGCCGCTTCCAAAGGAGTAACCGGCCAGGTGGTAAAGTCCATCAGTGCCTGTTTCCGAAAAGCATAAACACCAATATGTTTGTAATAGGTAATGGGGGGTTCTTCGCTACGCGGATAGGGAATCGGACTACGGCTAAACAATAATGAATTATTGTTACGGTCTACCGTAACCTTTACAAAGCTGGGGTTATTAATAAATTCCTTTTCCGTAAGTACCTGCATAAGCGAGGCAACTTTTACCGATGGATCACGGAATTGTTCAATCAGCCTGCGAAGCGGATCCTTTTTGACAAATGGCGTATCTCCCTGTACGTTTATGATCACATCAACATCCATATCAGCCACCGCTTCCGCTATACGATCGCTGCCGCTTTCATGCTCATTTTTACTCATGAGGGCAACACCTCCATTTGATACAATCTCGTCAAAAATGATCTTGCTATCAGTTATCACGGCAACCTCGTCAAATAGCCCGGTCGCAACAGTAGCATCATAAGTATGCCTGATTACCGGCTTATCGCCCAGAAGCTGCATCAGCTTCGCATGAAATCGCGTTGAAGCATACCTGGCAGGGATCATTGCAATTGTCTTCATCCGTTCATTTTTGTTTTTTGGTCCCATCTTTGGCCCCCACCGGCGGGAGAACGCTCTGGAACAATCCATATCAATTGAAATACTTTACATGAACATTTCACATAACAGCATTTCAGGAAAGACTGCTATATAAAGACCGCTATATATGGGGTTGAAGAGGCCTCTCCGATTAAGGCCTGTAAATATCCAGAAAACTTCATTGAATACCTCAAAAAACTTGCCTGGCCTCAAAGATTGGTTATCCTCTTTTGGGTCCGGATCGTTATATTTGTTTAGATCCCGATCGGCCGATAGGGATGCATGAACAACGACTACTGCCATCTTATTTTACCTAAACCGATGGTCATGCAAACAAGCGAACTGCTAAACGGCTATCAACTCGATTCTCAAACCTGGGATGAGATGAGTAGCCTGGGAGGCGTGCGTGAACAATACCGACAGGTGGTTGAGTTCATGAGTAAACTTAGTGTTGAAGAATTAAACAAGAAAGAAGATCTTGCCAAGCGGCTTTTTATGAGCCAGGGCATTACATTTACCGTTTACAGTAGTGGAGAAGGAATCGAAAAAATCTTCCCCTTTGACATCATTCCCCGTATTATTACTGCTGTTGAGTGGAGTTACATTGAAAAAGGCATCAAACAGCGTTTAAAGGCACTTAATCTTTTCCTGAAAGACGTATACAACGATCAGTTCATCATCAATGACGGCATTGTGCCGGTTGAAATGGTGTATAGCTGCCCGCACTATCTTCGCGAAATGCATCGTTTTCCGGTGCCTTATGACATTTATGTTCATATAGCCGGGATTGATCTCATCCGAAACAATGATGGCACATTTTTCATCCTGGAAGATAATCTTCGCACTCCAAGCGGTGTAAGCTATATGCTCGAGAATCGCGAGATCACTAAGCGTATTTTTCCTGATCTGCTACCGAATAATAATGTGCGGAGCGTTATGGATTACCCAAACATCCTGCATAAAAACCTGATGTCGCTTTCGCCGGGTAAGTCATCTGATCCTACAATTGTTTTGCTGACCCCGGGTATTTATAATTCAGCATATTTTGAACATACAACACTGGCGCGCCTTATGGGCGTAGAGCTGGTTGAAGGACGTGACCTTGTGGTAGATAATCACCGGGTTTTCATGAAAACGACCACCGGCCTTCAACAGGTCGATGTGATTTACCGTCGGGTAGATGAAGATTTTATCGATCCGCTTGTCTTCAACCCGGCAAGTGCACTCGGTGTTTCCGGTTTGCTCAGTGCATACCGCAAGGGAAATGTTGCTATAGTGAATGCGCTCGGAAACGGTGTGGCAGACGACAAGGCGATTTATACCTACGTGCCTGAAATGATCCGCTATTATCTGAATGAAGAACCAATCCTTAAAAATGTTCCTACCTATAAACTCGACAACCAGGAACACCGTGATTTCACAATTGGGAATGTTTCCAATATGGTGATCAAGAAAACAAATGAAAGCGGTGGCTATGGTATGTTGATGGGTAATTCAGCAACAGATGAGGAGATCGCAACATATATGAAAGAAGTTTTGAAAGATCCGCGGCAATTCATCGCCCAACCGATCATTTCGCTTTCTTCTGCGCCCTGTTATATGAATAATAAGATGCAGGCAAGGAGGGTGGATCTAAGGCCTTATGCATTGTGCGGACCCGATGGTATCGAGATCGTACCCGGCGGCCTTACCCGTGTAGCACTCCGGGAGGGCTCTATGGTAGTAAATTCATCCCAGGGTGGTGGAAGCAAAGATACCTGGGTGCTGGCTGATTAAATATTTATAGACAATTATGGTTGTGGGCAGACTGAAACTTTCAAAATATATGTTGATTAATATATGCTGAGCAGAGTAGCGGATAGTTTATACTGGATGACAAGATACATGGAACGCAGCGATGGTATACTTCGCATGCTGAAAGTGAATTATGCTTCTTCGCAGGATGAGGGGAAGGACTTTTCATGGAACCCTGTACTTCGTTTATTTACCTACCTGGATGAAGCCGACACCACGGCGATGGAAAAAAATACCCGGGCCGCCCTGAAGTTCATGGTAATTGGAAAAGAAAACCACAACTCGATCCTTAACATCGTGACCAGGGCCAGGGAAAACGCCAGGAGCGTGCAGGATCATATCACCAAAGAATTATGGCAGGCCCTGAATGATTACTATCATGCCATAAAAGATCCGCATGTAGAATGGCTGCTGGAAAAGGATGACCCTATTACAGTGATAGACAACCTGATAAAGAATGGGCTTCTTTATTCTGCCACTTCCGAGGTTACAATGGCGCGTGGTGAAGGGTATTCTTTTATGAATATTGGAAGATTACTTGAACGGGCCATACAATCAGCAGACATTGTGGACGTTAAGGTGAGCAATATTGACAGTGGGTTTTCCAAGGTTTCAGATATCACTTATTGGAAATACCTGTTAATGTCGATCTCAGCTTATGAATTGTATATCAAAACTTACCGGGGTGGCTTTGAATCAAAAAATGTGGTTGAAATGATCATCCTCAATAAAAATTGTCCCAGGTCAGTGATGTATTCACTCGACCATATTCATCGATATTTCGAGCGATTCAGGAATGAAAACAACCTTGACAGCTTTCAAAAGATGGATTTCATGATTGGTAAACTCAAGAGTAAAATCCTGTATTCAACCCCGGACACCATCATGGAGCAAAATCTGCATGAATACCTGTTGGATATTAAAAAGGACCTGCATCAGATAGCGAATGGCCTCAATCAGCATTATTTTGCTTACACTTAAGCGTTATTTTGTTTACACTTAAACATTATTTTGCTTACACATTATCATTATTATTTTGCTCACACTTAAACATCACAAAAAATCTAATATTTAAGAATGCCGCGTTTTAAAATTCACCATATTACAAAGTACAGTTACCAGGTTCCGGTGAGGGACAGTGCAAATCAGATCATGTTATATCCGGTGAAAGATCAATACCAGGATGTTTCAAAACAGGAGTTACATATAACCGGTACGCCACCTGTCGATACCTACACCGACTATTATGGTAATGAAGTTGGATCTTTTATGCATGCCCAGCCGCATGCAGAACTGAAGATTGAATCCAAAATTGAAGTTTTTACTCATAGCAGGGTTATTCCGCAGGATTCACATTCCAAAGAGGATCAGTGGGAGCAACTCAAACGTCTTCGCTCGACAGTGCCTTATATTGATTTCCTCAAGCAGGAGCGCTTTGAATCGCAGTCAGAACTAAAGGAAATTGCCGATAATATCGACAGTAAATCCATCACTCCGTTGCAGGCCTGCATCAGGTTGAATGGCTATGTATACAAAAATTTCAAATATATCCAGGGTGTCACCAGTGTTGAATCAACCGTAGATGAGGTCTGGAAGCTAAAGGCCGGCGTATGCCAGGATTTTGCCCAGGTTTTATCGGTGATGTTGAGGATGATCGATGTTCCTGCCCGTTATGTCAGTGGATATGTTTGTCCTAACCGTAATGGGATGCGAGGTGAGGGTGCCACACATGCCTGGGTTGAAGCCTATATCCCATATTATGGCTGGTTGGGGCTTGATCCAACAAATAACGTAGTGGCCAATGATCTTCATGTGCGGCTCGCCGTGGGCAGAAGTTTTAATGACTGTTCCCCCGTGAAGGGCACATACAAAGGGACCTCAAATCATAAACTTGAGGTGGGAGTTTCTGTGAGTTATGAAGATGGGCATCACCTGGAAGATAAGGCGACCGTATTACGCCCGCACCCGGTAAAGGTAGATGATAACAGCAACTCCTATCGCAGGTACATGGAGATGATCCAGCAGCAACAACAACAGCAACAGTAGCAAATGCAACAATCTGAAAAAATAGTTCCACAATTTTTACTCTAATCTGACTTATGTGCACGTTATTTCGATTTGACCGTTTTTAAAGTGTATATCGAAATAATTAAACTGACGTATCTATTAAATTGCTATTATTTCCTTCCAATATAACTAGCTAGAAAGTACTTAATACTAATATAAGAATTGCGGCTGAATTGATTGTTATATAGAAATCGCTGATTGCAATCAGCATATTGCAATATGAATCAATAATTTCGGGCAGAATATTTCTACTAAAGGTTATTAAGAAAGGTGTATAACTTCTATTCCTTACACTGGTGCGAACGAAAGTTAAAACCCTACATTAGTGGAAATAAAAAAGAGCGGTTGCATCCGCCCTATAAATTATATATAGTGTCAAAATTTATTAATTGTAAATCCATGTAAATGGACTAACCAGGTTTTTATTGGCCAAAAAAACTTTGATTTCATGACACAAATAGCAATCAACCAACAAATCGAAGCAATTAAGAAAGTAACTCAAGAAGCGTTAAAATCTCCTGAAACCGCGTTGAAATTTTTGATTGACGCAGGTATTGTTAAGGAACCACCTGCTAACAATCAAAAACTCCCTGACGAGAAGAAAAAATAACTCCATTGGCATACCATCAACCTTTTCAAATAACAGGTTTTCATAGTTGCGATAGAGAAGTAGGACTGCGTGTTCTTAATGGTAAAGACCAATTAATACAAAGCGATAATAAATGGGATTGGCTGGGTGGTGGCGTTTATTTCTGGGAACAAAACCCCGCTCGCGCTTTAGAATATGCGATCGATTGTGCGACCGGTAAGCAAAAGAACAAAATTCCAATCGTAAACCCATTTGTAATTGGTGCTATTATAGAATTAGGTAACTGTTTAAACCTAATTGAGCCGAGTTCAATTAATATAGTAAAAGAAGCACACAAATCATTAGAGGCAATGATGAGGGAGAGTGGTCACCCAATGCCAGTGAACAAAGGTCCGAAACGCTTGTTAGACTGCGCAGTTATCCAATATGTTCATCAAGCAAATAAGAACGAAGGGTTAATACCGTATGATACCATAAGAAGTGCATTTGTTGAAGGTGAGCCTATTTATTTAGGCTCATATTTTACAGAAAGACTTCATATTGAAATTTGTGTCATCAATAAAGAATTGATAAAAGGGTACTTTCTACCTCGACCCATCGACGAATTCAACCCTTATCTAAATACTGATTTCATTAGTCCTCAACTAAAATAATTTCTGTTCAAGAAGAAACAAGTTGACAATGAAATGGTGTCACTAGTCTTTTGATTTTCCATTTCCTCGGAATATGTATCATTTATAAAAGTCGCAAAAACCTTTACCAGTTGGTCAGCTTTATCTTACTGGTACTTCAATGTTTTTTCGGATTTTTAATACTTATGATCCCCTGCGTCAGCTATTTTTCTTCACTATTCCAATCGTGACGAAATCAATAGTCCGTTTTGATATTTTTATTAAAGGGAATCCGCAATTGATATTTGAGATTCTCATCATCCTTATCATCAAGCACATCCAGCCCATATTTCAGATTGCGGGGATCATCATATGCGAATGTCCCGAAGATGCGATCCCATAATGAGAAAATATTGCTGAAATTTTTATCTGTATAGGGGCGCATATAATGATGATGCACTTTATGCATATTTGGAGAAACAAATATCCAGCTTATAGGTTTATCAAGCCAAGGCGGCACCCTGATGTTTGCGTGGTTGAAATGTGTGAATATCGCTGCAGTACTCCGATAAAGAAAATACATTCCAACAGGTAGCCCAATCAGGAAAGCACCAACAATTGTCGTGCTTTCGCGAAACAGCCATTCACCCGGATGATGCCTTGTTCCGGTAGTGACATCTACCTTTGTATCGCTGTGATGGATCATATGGAACTTCCACATGAACTTCACTTTATGCATGATATAATGTGGGATATACTGGCCAAACAAGTCCATAAGAAAAAGACCAAGCAGTATTCCTGACCAGAGTGGTAGTTCGAGCCAGTTAAGTAAACCAAAATCGTTTTTCGTTACCCAGTCACAAACCCATATGGTGACTGCACCAAAAATAAGATTCAGCAATACAGTAGTTCCAAGAAATACCAGGTTTGTCCCTGCATGTTTATAACGTTTCCATGAAAAAGTAAATAGCGGGTAATAACCTTCAATCAACCAAAAGAAAATCATTCCACCAAGCAGGATCACCATCCTCTGCCAGGTAGCAATATGCTCCCAAAAATTCATAAAATCTTGCATAACAGGCAATCTGTTGTATCAGTAATTTACGATTTTTCCGGGGTTATTTTTTCGTCTTCTTCCAGGACTGGAATTTGTAATTCACTGAATTCATTGCCACAGTCATAGCAATGATAAATTCCTTTTGATCCCGTACCATAAGTTCCGGTGAATTTATCAACGATGCTTTTGAACCAGTTTCGGCTTGTTTCGGGCTCTATGAGAAATTTAACTTTTGTAGATTGACATTTAGGGCAGGCTCCGGCTTTATTGTATGCTTCTTCAAACCCGTTTATGAGTTGCAATGCACGGTCGAGCTGTTCTGTAATGACCATCAGTTTAATGCCACCTATCGCATTAGAGATAATCGGATCTATGGTCACTGTATGTTCATCCTGAAGATATGCTCTTATCCCTTCCTGATCCAGGCGGGACAGGATCATATTTGCGGGAATATAATTATCGTATGATCTTACCTGGGTGAACATTGATTTAACTTAAATACAAAAAGTCAGGATTCAAAAAATTTGATTTTGCATCCTGACTTTCAAAATTATAATTAAATAATACAGTGGAAATGTTAATTGCCCAAATACTAATTGTTCAGCATAAGTGGCATCACCAGCATCATCAGTTCCTCGTTCTCTTCCTGCTCGGTCGGTTTTATGATCCCGGCTTTAGTAGAGGTTGATAATTCAACATATATTTCCGGGGTATCCGCAGCATGAAGCAGTTCAATCAGGAATTTTGCGTTGAAAGCGATTTGGAGATCTTCGCCATCATACTGGCATTTCATGCGTTCATTGCCCTCAAAGCTAAAATCCACATCCTGTGCTGCCAACTGTAATTCACTACCCTGGATATTCAGGACAACCTGGTTAGTACTTTTATTACTGAATATGCTCACACGGCGCAGCGCACCCTGGAAATCATTCTTATTAACGGTAAGTTTATATGGATTGTCTGCAGGTATTACGACTTTATAATCCGGAAAACGGGCATCAATGAGCCGGCAGCTCATCTGTGTGGTGCCATGTTTCACAAAAAGGTGATTGCTGTTATAGCTGATCGTTAACTCATCATCATTGTCAGGCATCGCCGTTTTCAACAAGTTGAGCGGTTTTTTTGGAACGATAAGCGTATCCGTTTTCGGGCAACTTACATCGGTTCTTTTATATCTCACCAGCCTGTGAGCATCCGTGGCAACAAATTGTATACCTTTTTTGTCCATTTCAAAGAATACACCGGTCATTGCCGGGCGCAAATCATCGTTTGAAACGGCAAAAAGTGTTTTATTAATGGCAGTAACCAAACCCGATGAGGTGATCGTAAACGAAGTCGTTTCGTCAGAAACCGGTTCCTTGGGAAAATTGTCCGGGTTTTCTCCCATCACCTTATATTTCCCATTGTCGCTGGTAATTTCTATTCCAAAGTTCTTATCGATATTGAAAGTGAGCGGCTGATCAGGGATGTTTTTCAATGAGTCGAGAAGGATCTTTGCGGGAATACAAACGCGGCCATTATCCTTGGCTTCTATCTCCATTTCAATTTTCATGACGGTTTCAAGGTCAGTGGCCACAACAGTCAGCTTATTTTTTTCGATTTCGAACAAAAAATCTTCCAGGATCGGCAGTACGGTATTCGCATTGATTACCCCACTTATTTGTTGGAGTTGTTTCAATAATGCCGAAGAAGAAACGATAAACTTCATCTTACAATTGGTTTGGAGCGAAACTACTGATTTTTAGCATATCACGGGATGGTGTTAAGAACTTAAACACTATGTGCAAATCCTTGAGTGATGCCTGCGCGCATTTAATTATGAAGCTCCTCATTACATGTTTGTGTATTATTTCCGGGACAGGCTGGATTTATCGAGATAATTTGGACTGATGTACTGAATCTTACTTTTTCCCAATAGTCCGAACCACATCATTGATAAGATCTCTTTCGTACCCTTTTTGCAATAAATAATCCTGGACCTTCTTCTTTTTTACCAATATATTTTTCTCGCTTGACAGCGATTCAAGTTTGTCTTCGCTCAATTTCTGAAAAATCTTATCATAATCATCCAGGTCTATTTCTTTAAGGCCTTTTTTGATATTATAAGGGCTCACTCCTTTTTTCTTAAGTTCATAAGTGATCTTGATCTTACCCCATTGTTTCATCCTGAATTTTCCACCGGCAAACTGCTGCGCGAATCGTTCTTCGTTAAGATAATTTTCCTCGATTAAACGGGAGATTAATTCCTCTACCTGCGTTTGCCAGAGGCCAAGTGAATATAATTTGTCTTTCACTTCACTATGGCATCTTTCCTGGTAACCGCAATAATATTTGAGTTTTTCAAAGGCCTGTTCTATCGAAACAGATCCCTTTTGCTTTTGAGTGAAATGAGTATTCTTTTTATTCTCGTCGAACATTGACCCGGACTAAGTTAGTAACTGGTAAAGTTAAATGAATAGCCAATGTTTTGAACAGTGTAATACATCATTTACCCGGTGTTTCACCCCTGGGTTATGCTAAGTCAACCCCCTATCGGAGGTTGGTGGTGGAACCCTTTCATAATTCATAACTCATAATTCATATCTCTCTTTAATGGGCTACTGTTTTCAGGTTTTTTATTACTGAGCCGTTACGGATTTCTTCGTTGGCTTGTTTAACTATGAGATCTCCGGTGGAGAGGTCGCCGGATATCTCCGTCTGCCCATTCAACTCACGGCCACGGGTAACTGATACCCATTCAGCCTTGTTATTGCGGATGCGGATCACAAAAATCTTTTCCTGTGAATTTACTATAGCCGTCCTGGCAATTATAAATGAGCTATCGCGCGCGGGCATGGGGATATCTACCTCGGCAATCATGCCGGGTAAAAGCGTTTTAGCAGAATTTGATACATCCATCTCCACTCTTTCGGAACGAAGTTTTAAATCCAGGGCGCCGGCAAGGCGCGCAATTTTTGCCCTGAACTTTTCATGCGGCATCGCTCTTACAGTGAAATTTACTTCATCGAGGTTTCGAAGGTAACCTGTGTAGGCCTCAGGAACTGAAACGATAAGCCGCAATTTGTCCTGTTGCTGCAGAGTAAACAAAGGAAATTCTGAGCCTTTCCCGGATGGTCCCACATATGCACCAGGCTGGATGTTCCTGGTGGTAATGACTCCATTGAAAGGCGCCCTGATCTCAAGATATGAACGGGTAATTGTTACTTCCTTTAAAGCAGAACGGGCTGCCTCGAGCTGAGCCATATCGGAGTTTTTCCGGGCGGCAGCCTGTTCCAGGTCATTGGGGGAAATGGTTCCAGGTGTTTTACTCGTTTCGAATAACCTGTCGTAATTTGATTTGCTTGCCTGGTAGATTGCTTCCTGCGACTTTACCCTCGATTCAGAAGCCGCAAGACGTGTACTGATTTCAGGAGCATCCATAGTTGCAAGCAACTGGCCGGTTTTAACCTGGCTTCCTACATCAACAAAAAGTTGTTTTACAAAACTTACCTCCTTCGCATACAGATCTACCTGCCGGTATGCGATCAACTCACCGGGACTGCGGAATGAGGTGGATATTTTATCTTTTTTCAATGCGAGTACTTCATAGGCTGGTGCATCTACTTTCGTAGGTGCCTTATTAATTTCAGCCTTCCCTTCAGAAGACCCGCAAGAGCTACCCAGGCTGACAAGGATCACCACCAGCGATCCCATCTTTATAAATTCTAAAACTTTGTTCATCATTTGCAGTTATAATATTTTTAAGCCTCTTTTCCAGCATAGAAACGGCTCTCTTTATCCTCGGGATCGAGAGACACAGATACAATACTTGTTTTTTTCTGAACCCATGAAAATATCAATGGCAACACGATCAGTGTAGCAAAGGTAGATGCAATTAAACCACCAATAACAGCCCTTGCCAGAGGAGAAGCCTGGTCGCCGCCTTCTCCAAATCCAGCCGCCATCGGGATCATTCCCACCACCATCGCGAGTGTGGTCATTATTATCGGGCGGATGCGGAGAGAGGCTGCTTCTTTTGCAGCGCCGATTGCATCACCTGAAATTCTCCGTAAATGCTCTGCGTTGGTAATCAGCAGCACCGCGTTGGCAATCGAAACTCCGACAGACATAATGATACCCATATAAGATTGCAGGTTCAAAGTTGAGCCAGTGAGCTTAAGCATTATTAGAGCCCCAAGTACTACCGCCGGGATCGTTGTGAGGATCACAAATGAAACTTTGAAAGATTGGAAATTTGCCGAAAGCATCAGGAAGATCACAATGATTGCGACCATCAATCCTGATTGCAGGCTATCAAGCGTTTCGGTAAGCACTGTACTCAAACCAATTGTTTCCATAGTCACACCTCTTGGCAAATCGCCCAGATTACGGATAGCTTCGTTTACCGCCGCAGTTGCAGTTCCAAGATCAACTTCATGCAGGTTAGCAGTTACGGACAGAATCGGCACAGAACCAAGGTTATCATTTTCGCCATATGTTGTATCAGGAGTGATGGTAGCAACATCGCTGAGTACTGGTCTTGAAACGTTTCTAAGGATAGGTATCTCACCTATGCTCTCAACACTTGTCATCTGGTTCTCCGGCACCTGCACCTGTACACTATAGGTCAGGTTTGCCTTTTCATCGATCCATTGATTTTTTTCTGTATACCTTGAAGAAGAAGTCGATGCAATTAATGACCTGGAAATATCTGTTATATCAACTCCAAGCTGCGAAGCACGAATGCGGTCGATGTTTATGTTGAACGATGGATATTTGATGGATTGTGCAATCTGAATATCTCTCAGGTAAGAGATCTTTTTTAGTTCAGCCATCAGCTTATAGGCATACTCTTCGTTTGTTTTTTTGGCCCTGCCGGCTATCCTCACCTCAATAGGTGTTGGCGAACCCTGGCTTAGGATTTTATCAGTCAGCTCGATGGGTTCGAAAGATAAGCTGACATCAGGCATCACTTCCTTCAGCCTTTTTCTGAACCTTTCTTTCAAAGCATCCATATTTTCATGGAAACCTTCAGCCAAACTAACCTGCAGAACTGCCTCGTGCGGGCCACTCATGAAAAGGTAGATCGGGCTAACTGAAAATAAGGCCGGGTGAGCACCAACATAAGCTGAAGTGATTCCTATATTCTCTTTGCCAACCAGTCCTTCCAATTCTGTAATCGCGCGGACCAGTTTTTCCTCTGTCCGTTCTATCCGCGTTCCATCCGGTGCACGAAGCCGGAGTTGAAACTGACCTGAGTTTACTTTTGGAAGTACGTCGCGCCCGGTATTGGCTAAAAAGTATATAGCTGCACCAATAGCGAGAAGCAGGTATGCAGAAACGATAATTGTTTTAAAGGGCATCATCCTGTTAATGAACCTTAAATATCTTGCGCGCAAACGTTCGAATGGACTAAGCTTTTTCTTGCTATCAGCCGGGTTTGCTGCATAAATTGGTAACCCTGCATCATCCGTTGCCACAATGGGGCTATGAATAGCATCATCTCCTGCCGGATTAACACCCGCAGTTTTTCCTCTCTTCCGTTCATGTTTATTGCGCATGATCCAATTCGCCATGATCGGTACAAAAGTTTGGGAAAGCAGGTATGAAGTGATCATTGAAAATGCAATCGCAAGCGCAAGTGGCAGAAACAATGAGCCGGGGATACCGGTCATCGTAAATGCAGGTGCAAATACTGCCAGGATACAAAACAGGATCAGCAACTTTGGAAATGCGATTTCCTTACAGGCATCCCAGACTGCGAGCGCCTTAGGTTTACCCATATCGAAGTGCTGGTGTATATTTTCAATCGTCACCGTCGACTCGTCAACCAGGATTCCAATGGCAAGTGAAAGACCGCTGAGTGTCATGATGTTTATAGTCTGTCCAAATAATTGAAGGAACAAAACGCCGGCAATAATAGAGGCCGGGATGGTCAGTATAACAATCAATGCACCGCGGGCATCACCCAAAAACATCAAAACCATCAACCCGGTCAATATCGCACCGATGGCCCCCTCAATCATCAAGCTCTTGACAGCATTCATTACATAGGCCGACTGGTCAAATTCATAAGACAATTTTACATCTTCCGGTAACAAAGCCTGGAAACGTGGAAGGCTCGCTTTAAGATTCTGGACCACTTCCCAGGTGGAGGCGTCAGCAGATTTTGCAACATTCAGATAAACCGATCTTTTGCCATTAACGAGAGCATAGCCGGAAGTTTGATCCGCACCATCTTCAACAACTGCAACATCCTTCACATAAAGATTTTGTACTCCTCCTTTAAAGAGCGGGATGTTTTCAAAGTCTTTGACAGTTTTGATAATTGTGTTGGTTGGAGTGAAATAGTTATAATCCCCGATCCTCACATTTCCTGATGGCGTGGTTTGATTATTTACTTTCAGTGCTTCTACCAGCTGATCCGGTGTTAGGTTGTGCGAACGTAGTAGATCAGGGTCTGCTTTAATCAGGATGGAACGAACGTTTCCACCAAAAGGTGGTGCCGCAACAAGACCCGGAATAGAGGTAAACGACGAACGCACATAAACGTTCGCCATATCTGCCAGCTCATTGTTTGACCTGGTGGGACTGCTCAACACAAGCTGGCCAACAGGAAGTGTTGAAGCATCAAAACGGATGATAAAAGGCGGGTTTGATCCCTGGGGGAATACGGCCTGAACCCGGTTACAAAAAGCTGAAAGTTCCCCCGCGGCCTGGGCCATATCTGTGGAAGGATAAAAGGTCAGCTTCATGAGGGTGAGACCCAGGATATTTTTGGTTTCGATTGACTTGATCCCATTCACAAAAAGAAGGATGTTCACGTATTGTTTGCCAAACAAAGCTTCCATTTGGGTGGGTGTATATCCACCGAATGGATGCGAGATATAGATCACCGGCAAATTCATAGCCGGAAAAATATCTACCTTGATGTTGCGAACAGCATTCATCCCGAAAAACAATATCCCGGCCACGAGTACCAATATGCTGATCGGTTTACGAAGCGCACTTTTTATTAATCCCATAATTCAGATCAGTTCTTTTTCAATCCGTTAATGAACATTTGGAAATCGCCACTTGCTGCCGCTTTTAACAGGAAAGCCTGCCACACATTATTATTAGCTATATCACGATCGGTTTCAGCACGGTTCAGTGTATATAAAGCCTGGGTGACGTCAACGAGATTAGTTAGACCATTTCTATAAAGAACAGTCCGTTGCAGAAATGCATCAGAGGCTGCTTTCACTTGCAACGGAGCTTCCATGTAGCTAGCAACGGCATTGGCGATTTTTGTCTCAGATAATGCCAGCTGGGCCTGAAGTTGCTGACTGGTCAGTTCAAACTCATCGCGCAGTGCAGCAGAAACAAAATTTTGAGAGGCAACCTGCTGACTCACCCGAAGCGGGTTGGTAAGGTTCCAGGTAACACCAATTCCTACGAGATAGTTTGATCTTACCGGTTCAATTCCTTTCAGATAATTCTGGTTGAATGCCGTTTGATCCTGTGCATAATTTGATGCAAAGCCGGAACCCCTGGTCTGCAAAACACTGAACATAGAAAACACGGGCAGGCTAAGTTTCCTGAGATATTTTGTCTGAGCATCACTCACTTCAATTCTTTTCCGGTACCATTCAAGTATCGGATGAGTTTCCTGGTTTGGAACCGTTGATTGAAGTACCTCGGGTAGGCGGGTGATGAAAACTGTGTCCGCCTTTAGTTCTCTGCCGGGAATGCCCATCAAAACGGCCAGCCTGTTTGCCATTTCCTGTTCAGTATCTTTTGACCTGATGAGTTGCAACCTTGCACTTGATAACTCTGCGTTCGCAAGTGAAGAATCTACCCCGGCTATCAGACCGTTTTTTGCCCTTGCTGTGACAACAAGTTTAAAAGTATCCGCCCGTACAAGATTGTTTTCCCATGAACGGGTAAGCCTTTGCGCGGCAAGTAAATTAAGGTACGCGCCCGCAACCCGCACCTGGTGTTGAAATAGCTCCTGTTGATAATCCGCTTCTTCTCTTTCGACTGCTTTGCCGGCCACTTCAATTCGATTCCTGACCCGGCCAAATGCAAAAAAGTCCCAGTTAAGATTGGCAAGATACAGGGCTCCAAAAGCCGCGTTCCAATTCTGGCTGGGCAATGGAAGGCCTGAAGATGCGACGGCGAATCCCCCAAAGCCATATAGGGGACCGTTTTGTCCATTTACAGTTCCGTAGTCCTGCTGTGCTGCCACCGTCAGATTGGGAAGAGCTTCACGACGGCTTTGTTTTTCGTTGGCCCTGGAGGCCCCGAGATAATTTTGTTTTGCTTTTATCGTGCGGTAATTGGCGATGGCCGTCTGCAACGCTTCTTCCATCGTAATCACTTGCGACTCTGCTGCGTTATAACCGGCTATAAATCCCAGTAAACACAAACACTTCATTTTAATACTACTCATGAATAATCAGATAATCCTGCAATTTTTTTTGCAATTGTATATAATCTTTTAACTATGGAAGCAGGCCGTTGCGCGGGATATAGAGAACATCAAATTTAATAATAACAGATTCAGGAACCTATTAAAAATAATCGGGAGATTTTTAATAATTGGCTTATTTAACCAGGAATTTCAGCAGTGCAGTTCTGAACCGATCGTAAGCCTCTATATGGGGAAGGTGTCCGACATTATCAAGTTCAACAAGCCTTGAAGACGCGATTTGCCGGGCTGTCTGCCTGCCTAGTTTAGGATAATTACCCAATGATTCCCGGATCTTTGCGGGCGCATTTGCTTTACCAGGAGCAGTCCGGTCACGCTGGCCAATAATCAGCAGCACTGGCATAGAAAGATTTTTGAATTCATAAACCACAGGCTGAGTAAATATCATATCATAGGTAAGCGCTGAGTTCCAGGCAAGCAATGAATAATTCCTGTTTTTGGTCCATCCTGCAAGTATGCCAACCCACTTCTCATATTCGGGTTTCCACTTGTTATTGTAATAGTTTGTGAGCTGGTACTGTTTAATCGATTTATAGTTTTGTCTCAATTCAGCCTGGTACAGGTAATCTACTGAAGTATATGGAATAGAGAGCTTCCAATCTTCCAGTCCAAGTGGGTTTTCAAGTATTAGCTTATCGGTCATCTCCGGATACATAAGCGCAAATCTCGTTGCCAGCATTCCGCCCATGGAGTGGCCAAGTACAATGACCTTTCTGATATAAAGGGTATCGAGGATTGCGCGGGTGTTTTGAGCAAGCTGCTGAAAACTATATTGGTAATGTTCGGGTTTGGTAGATTTGCCAAACCCGACCTGATCGGGCATTATCACGCGGAATCCCATTGCTGAAAGGTCCCTTGCGGTCTGCTCCCAGTAGGCTGCACAAAAATTTTTTCCGTGTAACAAAAGAATCACTTCCCCTGTCGGTTCCTGTCCCTCAAGATCCATATAAGCCATCCGGAGTGACTGTTGCTGTGAGTTCAGAGAAATATATTTCACCGGAAAAGGATATTCAACATTTTCCAGGTTTATGTCGGCAACGAAGGAGCTGTCCTGTGAAAAGCATGAATACGACGAGACAAGGAAACACGTGATCAGGAGGAGTCGCATAACGATTATTTGAAAATGAAGATAAGATTTCAAATAGTGAGCCATCAAAGTATCCTATTCTTATGTATCGAAATACATGGTCTCGATTAGCACTTTTATGCGACAATTTTATTGCATTCCTTCGCTCCGTTGGGAGCGGGATTGTGCCTTTTTGCGGCTGTGCCCCGTGGTTAATACCTTTGCTCATGTCCCGCACGTGCGGGATTGTCTCCGATCGGCTTTTTTGCCCTGATCAGCTTTGTTAGGGTTTCTTCAAGTGCTGGTTGCAGTATCGCCCTGATCGGCTTCAGTAACTCCGACCACGGTACGAAGGCCGCGCAAAGGCACAATCCCGCTCCCAACTCGCTCATCCACTTGGGGGAATATCATACCAGTCATAACAATTCTTACGAGTCCTATATAGCAGGCTTCGTT
>NZ_DATHKG010000087.1:0-28719 GCF_035489435.1 Flavitalea sp. | reverse complement strand
GTCAGCCGCAATTAAATAATGATAGGGTACATCTGTCCAGTTGCGGTCTGAACCCATGCACCAGGTCTGGATATTTTTCAATCTTTGTCCTCCATCGGCGGAGGCTTCCAGCACTTTGCCTCCTTCATGGTGAACGGTAATGCGAACAGGCACGTGTTGCTTGTACGGTCTCGGATCATTCGCCTTCCATTCGGAGCGGGGAACAATGGCCACCACGTTAAGGAGCTTTTCACTACGTACACTTTCATTTCCCATGCGGTCAACAGCAGCTACGGCCACTGCGTTCAGTTTATCTTTTCCTTTCAACGTCTTTAATTCAGTCTTTCTATCACTGCGGTTCAGTATGCGATAGCTCCAGGTTTTGCCATATTGATAGTATACGACCCAATGGAAAACATCCTTTTCATACTTATGCGTCCAGCTTACATTCACCGTATCTTCCTGTTGGGTCAGGGATACAGCTGGTGCATCAGGTGCTTTATTATCGAGCCATTTACTGCCAGGAACCAAAGCCTGTTCCCTATAGGGTCCTTCGATCAGTGCTTTGGACATGCTGGGATTTTTTGTGGCAGATGAGATGCTCCAATGAATAACCCCGCTGCTTTTTGGTAACATACCGCGTGATATCATGATCTGGCTCAGCGTTTCTGTTGTCGTTTTGGCACTGGTATCGCGACCAACGCTGATGCCCGGCCAGAGATGACGGTTCATTTTATTTTCGTTCGACCACCATCCTAACAATACGGGGAAACTGAGTGGTATGCGATTGATCGGCCAATATAGCTGGGGAGAAAAATAATCGATCCATCCTTTGTTTAACCAGAGCTTTGCGTCGGCGTATAACTTATCATACTGATCAAAGCCGGCCGCGGATTCAGGGTGCCCCGGTCGCCAGATGCCGAATGGGCTCAATCCGAATTTGACATGTTTCTTTTCTGCTTTGATATCATCATAGAGGCGATGAATAAAACTGTTGACGCTTTCGCGCCGCCAGTCACCGCGCGATAATTTTCCGCCACCTGTCTGGTATTGTGCGTAGCTGGCGCTGTCGGGGAAATCTTCATTGCCATTATACTCAGGATAAGGATAGAAATAATCATCGAAATGCACACCGTCGATATCATATCTTTTGACAATATCCATTACTACAGCAACACCATGATCTTGTGTTCCTTTTTTTGAAGGATCAAACCACCAGTAACCTTCTTTCAGTTTTACAACCTGGTCCGGCATTCTCTTCACCATGGAGCTATCACTCACTGCTCCACCTGTAATATGATGTGCACGATAAGGGTTCAGCCATACATGCAATTCAAGTCCGCGCTCATGCGCCGCTTCTACCCAAAATTCCAGGGGGTCGTAATATGGATCGGGGGCTTTGCCTTGTACACCGGTGAGAAAATACGACCAGGGCTCGAGCGAACTCTGATACAAAGCATCGGCCTGCGGACGAACCTGGAATATGGCTGCATTGAAATTATGCGCTTTCAGAAAATCGAGTAGGGCGACGGCTTCCTGTTGTTGTTGATCGGTAGAGAGACCGGGCTTGCTCGGCCAGTTAATATTCGCAACGGTGGCTATCCATGCAGCCCGAAACTCTCTTGCTGCCCTGGGACTGCCGGATGTACCGGATGGCGATGCCGATGCAACAGTATTGGCTGATTGCCTGCTGGAAGCGCAGGAAAATAATATTAAGATAAGAAAAGAAAACAATGCAAATCGCAAGGAGGTGTTATACATAAGATGAAGTTGATCTTGCAAAATACTTCAAAAGGTAACAGGGATATGGGATAGTGTGCATGATATAAGAAGTATTTCTAAAAGTATCGTCTCCGCTTGTATCGGGATCGTTATTCAACTAATTCCTTTTTCTCAGTTGTTGATAAATTGATTTTAAGATGATTGTCATAATGGTTTACAACATCATCAAGTTTAGCAAATCTTCCATCATGGTAAAAGCCGCCTTTCATCTTCGTAAATAAACCACCTAAATGGTATAAGTAAGGTATTTACCAGTTGGCGAGTCAATCGTATACAATTTAGTCGTAAGAATCAATCGAATACAATTCAACTTTTTCCTCTTTTCCGCGCAGTTCCGTTTCACCCAATGATCTTACCAGGTAGCCGGTATCAAGTCTAAGCTGCTTTATTAATTCCCCCGATAGAAGTATGTCTACCTGGTAGAAATTACAAAGCGCTTGTATTCTTGCAGTGGTATTAAGGACATCGCCGGTAAAAATTATTTCTTTTTTGATCTCCCCGATTTCACCCGTCGTCACCTTGCCAAAATGAAACCCAGCCTTGAATCCGGGAACCACTCCAAATTCCCGCTCATATTTTGGAGTCTGCTTTTTTAACGCAGCTTTCATGGCATAAAAGCATTCAATACAATTATTGTCTTTCAGACCATTTTGCAGTTTCCAGGAAACAACGATCTCATCACCCACATACTGGTAAATTTCTCCGGAGTATTTGATGATAGGATCCGACAGATCGGAATAGTATTTCCTTAGCATTTCGAAATACCTGACATGGCCCAGACTTTCTGCAAAACTGGAAGAAGAGCGCATGTCCAGGAACATGAAGATTCTTTTTTCTTCTTTTGGAGAATGATACTTGCCTGTGAGAAAATTATTTAGAACATTAAGACCGATATTCTCACTCACCTCATTATAAAACTGCGATACCACAATGACCACGGCCATATATAGCGCGACACTCAAAAATGCATAGTCAAAGAAGAACGCCCATACGTAGTACCAGACCTGTTTATCAAAGACCGAGGCATGAAGATCTAATGAGTGAGCAAAGACAGTAGTGATGATCAGAAAGGAAATAATGATTGCGAGATAAATAAAGGATTTTAAAATGATCTTCCGGAGAAAGCTTTTTTGTGTGAACAATTTATTGAAGTAAAGTATTTCAAACGTTCCAATAAGCAAGCCGCTAAGAAGAGCAGAAACAGGCGTAATAATAATATTCCGTTTGAAATAATAAGGATTACCTGTTGAAGGGTAGTATCCGGACTCGCCGAGGATCCCTCTTTCCAATAATGTATAAGCCAGGCTGAAAATCAGCCATATCACACCAAACGGCAATATCCGCAAGACACTCGTTCTGGTTTTTGGCGTCAACATGCTTTTTCGAAATTAAGTGTTCTCCGTAGCTTTTAGGGGTATTTATCAACCTCCCTTATCATCTCTTGTTGCAAATTGAAAAGTACCTGGAGTAGTTCATTCATTACGCATCGGGTGAGTTTACTCCCTATATTCCTTATTAAATAGTAATTTGCCTCCCATTTTTACAACATGAGCAAAAGAAAAATATTTTCTTTATATATGCTTTTGCTGATAGCTTCATCGATACAAGCGCAGCAAAACCCGGAGTGGATGCGATATCCTGCCATTGCACCCGATGGAAAAAATATCGTGTTTTCTTATCATGGTGATCTATATAAGGTCTCAGTTAAGGGAGGACAAGCAACCGCATTGCTCATTCACGAAGCACATGATTTTATGCCCGTCTGGAGCCATAATAGCAAATCGATTGTCTTTGCAAGCAATCGGTATGGCAATTTTGATATTTTTATTATTGCAGCAACAGGTGGGGAAGCGCGGAGGCTTACATGGCATTCAGCCGATGAATTTCCATATGATTTTAACGATCAGGATAACCTGGTATTGTTCGGATCAGCAAGAATGGATGACCCTGCGAACAGGCAATTTCCATCTGAAGCTTTGCCTGAGCTGTACCAGGTACCGGCCATAGGTGGACGACCAAAACAGTTACTGACAATACCCGCAGAAGACGCAAAATGGAGTAAAGATGGAAAGTATATTATTTATCACGACAGGAAAGCCAGGGAAAATCCCTGGCGGAAACACCAGGTTTCCTCGGTAGCAAGGGAGCTGTGGTTGTATGATGTGGCAGCAGCTTCTTATAAAAAGATGAGTTCGTTTGCGGGAGAAAACAGGAGTCCGGTATTTGCATCAAATAATAAGGACATTTATTATCTCAGCGAAAAAAGTGGCAGTTTTAATATCTGGCAGGGATCATTGATTGATACCTCGTTTTCAAAACAAATTACTTTCTTCAAAGATCATCCGATCCGGTTTCTAAGTATCGCAAATGACAACACCTTATGTTTTGGATATAACGGGCAGATATATTTGCAAAAGAAAAATCAGCAGCCAGTTAAACTCAAGATATCGATTACAAACGATCAGAAATTAAACAATAAAAAAACTATTCCCGTAACAGAAATTCAGGAAATGGCCGTAGCTCCGTCGGGAAATGAGGTTGCTTTTATTTCCAGGGGGGAAGTTTTTGTAAGCAGTACTGAAGGCAAACATATCAAACGCATCAGTAATACATCCGAAACTGAAGCTGGTCTTAGCTTCTCACCAGATGGGAAAAAACTTGTGTATGCCAGCGAACGAGGCAATAGATGGAAGATAGTACAGGCTGAGATTGTCGCCGGCAATGAGCAATTATTTTCGTCTCCTTCGCAGATCAGGGAAACGGTTCTTATTGCAAATGAAAAAGAAAACAATCAGCCATCCTGTTCACCGGATGGAAAAGAGATTGCGTATATAGAGAACCGTTCTTCGCTTCGTATCTATAATATTGCTTCTCAAAAAGCAAGAACGATCCTCACACATGATCAGTTATTCAGTAAACGTGAGAACGATCAGTATTTTGAATGGAGTCCCGATGGTAAATGGCTTTTGGTTCAATTTACAGAACAGGGTAGTGGTAGTGATGAAGTTGGTATCATCAGCACATCGGGAAATGGTCAACTCTCCAACCTTACCCAAAGCGGTTTTACAGATCAGCATCCACGTTGGGCGATGAATGGAAAAATGATCAGCTGGCTTAGCGATCGCCAGGGATTGCACAGTTATGCGAACAGCAGTACCCGTGAAAATGATATCTATGCAATGTTTACTGATGCCGGGGCCTGGGAAAATTTTAAACTTAACAGGGCTGAAATAAAAACACCACAACCCGCTCAGGATACTGTTAAAAAAAAGCAGGCTGATGAATTCTTCTTAGACGGCAACATTGTCCGTGATAGAAAAGAACGACTCACTACCAGGCCGGGGTTGTTAATTGATGCATTGGTCAGCAAAGATGGTAGCACACTATATCATCTGACCAAAACAATAAAAAATTATGATCTTTGGGCCACTAATCTGCGCAGCAGAGAATCAATACTGCTGATGCCGTTGAATCTGAGAAGTGGCATTATGCAATGGGATAAAGAGCAAAATATCATTTTCCTTCTGGCAGATGATAAAATTTTTGAGATCGATCCTGCCCGGTCAAAACGGGATACCCTAAACACCTACACTGAAATAACCGTTGATCCAGCTAAAGAACGGGAGGCAATGTTTGAACACGTCTGGCGACGAACAGCGGAAACCTTTTATACCAACGGTATGCATGGAGCAAACTGGAATGCATTGAAACAAACCTATCAACTTCATCTTCCAGGTATTAATAACAATTATGATTTTGCTGAAATGCTTAATGAACTTTTAGGCGAATTGAACACAAGTCATACAGGTGCTGCCTTTAATAACAACCGAAAAGATGCGACAGTCACTGCATCGCTTGGAGTATTTTATGATCAGCAGTACAAGAGTAATGGAATGAAGATTGAAGAGATCATTACCGGGGGACCTTTGGATTATCTGAGTTATGATATCAAAGCAGGAGCCATTATTGAAGCCATCGATGGTATAGTGATAGAAAAAGATAAGGACATAGCTCAGTATCTGAATGGAAAGCAGGGAAAAAAGATCATCCTTAAAATAAATGATGGCGCAGAGTCGAGAGAACTGTCTGTAAAACCGGTTTCTCCGGCAGAAGAAGCTGATCTTCTTTACAGGCGATGGGTGAAACGAAATGAGGAAGAAACCATCAGGCAGAGTAATGGTGAAATCGGTTATGTTCATCTGTACCGGATGAACGATGCCGCGTATCGTGACGTATATGAAGAAGCGCTGGGAAGGTTTGCAAAATGCAAAGCCATTATTATCGATACCCGCTTTAACCGTGGTGGTGATCTTGCTCCTGAACTGGCGATGTTTCTGAGCGGCATAAAACTGCGCGATAATACATCAGACAGTTTCCTGTTTAGCAGCGAGCCGCTTTTCCGCTGGACCAAGCCTTCAATAGTTCTTGCAAATGAAGCCAATTACAGCGATGGACATTGTTTTGTATACGATTATCAATATCTGCATATGGGAAAGTTCGTTGGTATGCCCATTCCCGGCAGCTGTACCTGGATGACGGGTCAGAGTCTGCAGGATAATACGCTTAGCTATAGTGTTCCGACACTTGGCGTAAAAACAATGGATGGGCGATATATGGAAAATTATCAAACAGAACCTGATATAAAAGTGATCAATGAATACGGCATTGTTGGTAAAGGCCGCGATCAGCAACTCGAAGCTGCTATCAAAACATTAATGGATGATCTAAAAATAAATAAATAAAGTGTCTCATAGCTAAGAACCGCTGTAAATGAATGAGGAAGAACAGAATATACTTTATTGGGATGGATTGCGAAAAGGAGATAAGCAGGCGCTTTTTCAGTTATACAATAACACCTATTTTCATCTTGTGCGATTTGGTTTAAAAATCAGCCCCGATGATGAACTCGTAAAAGATTCTGTGACCCAGCTTTTTCTCCAGCTTTGGGATAAGCATGGCCGTTTGAATGAAGTGACCCATGTAAGAGCTTATCTATTCACTTCTCTCAAAAGAATGCTGCTTGACAAGCTGGCCTGTCATTCCAGGACCGATGCTGCTATTATTAAACTTCAGTATAAAGAAGAAGATGTGGAACTTTCGTATGAAGAGATCATTATCCGTGTACAACATGATGATGAACTCCGGAATAAGCTTCACAAAGCGATGGAGCAGTTAACACCAAAGCAAAAAGAGCTGATCCGCCTCATGTTTTTTGAGGGGCTTAGTTATAAGCAAGTGGCGGAACAGACTTCTCAAAGTATTAAAACCGCGTATAATACGATCTATAATGCGATTAAGAGTTTGCGGACGATCCTAAAATGATTTAAATCCGTGGTTCAGAAAAAAAATCCATGAATTACCCGGGAAAAAAAACCGGAAAGCCCCTCTGTATATCAAAGCCCCGGTTAATGGACATCCAAAACTACAAGGTAGAAGACATCATATGCAATGAATCTTTTCAGCGTTATTGCCTGGGCAGCAATAAAGAAGATATCCAATTTTGGGAGAATTGGATAAAAGATAACCCATTGCAATTTGCCGTGATTTCCGAAGCAAAGCATATCTTCTCAGTTCTGAATGCCAACCAGGGCAATCTCCCGGTTCAGCTGAACCAGCTAAAAGATGGAATTATCCGTTTCGAAATGTTGAAAGAGGCGCTCGGACATACAACATACCAACACAGCGAGCAGCCAGCCCAGACCCGGCAAACAACCCACACTCAAGATCCGGAAACAGGTACCCGGTACATAGCAACCGGCAACCACCAACCACCAACCAGACGAATCCTAAAATACGCAGTCTCAATGGCCGCCTCTTTATTGCTGGTGCTATCGGCGGTTTACTATTATACACGGCCATCCCAAACTATTGATAAAGCAAAAACCAAAGCAACTCTTGCAGGAACCGTTATCCGATCTGGCAATGAACCAAGAAAAACAGTGGTATTGCCTGATGGTTCTATTGTAATACTCCGCAGCAACACTACCATCACACTTGCTTCTGATTTTAATCTTGTCAACCGTGAACTGGTACTTTCCGGGGAGGCTTTTTTTGATGTAACGCATCATAAAGACCACCCGTTTACAGTTCATGCAGGTAAGATAAATATTGAAGTATTGGGTACGGTATTTAACGTTAATGCATACCCTGCAAATGCCAATACCGAAACTTCTTTATTCAGGGGAAAAGTAGCCGTATCCAAAAACGACCATCCCGATCAGAAAGTGATCCTTACCCCCAATATGAAACTAATACTTGCAAATGAAACAACTGTGAGTGAACCTGTAAAACATAATCCTTTCCGTATTGAATCTATGGCTGTTGATTCGGTAAGCCATAAAGCCAGGGAAATAGCCTGGGTTCGTAACCGTTTGAAAATAGAAGATGAATCTCTGTTAACGATCGCTGATAAACTGCAAAAATGGTATGGAATAGAGATCAGTTTTGCAGATGAACAGGTAAAGACCTATCGCTATTCCGGAACATTTGAAAGTGAAACAGTAGTAAAAGCGCTGGAGGCGTTGCAACTATCGTATCCGTTCAATTTCCAGATACGGAAGGATACGATTGTGATCAGTAAGTAAACAGAAAACCTGAAAATATAGCTGCTTCGAAGCAGCAGATTGTTTCAAAGATTTAGATCATAAACCAAAAACTGACATGATGACGATGACTGCAAATGCACCTTCAGAAAACCCCCGGGGCTTTCCCTGCCGTAAACTTTTTTTTCTTACAAAGCTGACTGCAATTTTGCTGGTATGTTTATGCCTGCAGGTACATGCAACCGGTAACGCACAAGAAAAAATAAACCTGAAATTACGGGAAACAACCTTAAAACATTTGCTGAATGAGGTGGAAAAACAAACTATGTACAGGTTTGTTTACCACACAGGCACTTTGCCTGACGATAGAAAGATCGATATCAACGTAACGAATGCAGATCTGGCGCAGGTACTGGCAAAAGCATTTGCCGGCCTTCCACTCAACTACAGGCTGCAGGAAGATAATTTAGTCGTGATCTTTTCAACCGATAAAACTTCAGCCGATAAAGCATCACCCGAACGGAAAGTAAGCGGAAAAGTCACCGGTGCAAATGATACGCCATTATCCGGCGTATCGGTTCTCGTATCCGGCACCGGTATTGGTACTACTACCAATGCATCGGGTGATTATAGCCTGCAGGTACCAGATGATGCAAAAACGCTTGACTTCTCGCTGGTTGGTTATCTTGGCCAAAAGATTAGTATCAATGATCAGCTGGTTATCAATGTAACGATGCAGACGACGGCTACCAGCCTGGGTGAAGTAGTGGTTACAGGTTATACTAATTATACAAGAAATAAATCCGCTTCAGCAGCCATCACTGTGGGAAGCGATAAAATAAATGACGTACCGGTAGCTACTTTTGATCAGGCCTTACAGGGTCGTGTTGCCGGTTTGACCGTGTCTGCCGTTTCGGGCCAGCCCGGTACAAGTTCCAGGGTTATACTTCGTGGTATCGGATCTATTGGAGGCAATAATAACGTGTTATATGTAATGGATGGAGTGCCGATTGAATCTGATTTTTTTCAGTCAATCAACCCGGGTGATATTGAATCCATAACAGTATTAAAAGACGCGTCTGCAAAAGCTATCTATGGATCCCGTGGATCCAACGGCGTTATCGTAATCACTACAAAAAAAGGAAAAGCGGGAAAACTATCGCTTGAATACAGATCACAATATGGCGTTTCAACACTTACTTCGACCAAATTCGATATGATGAATTCGGCTCAACGGAAAATGTTTGAAGAAGGTATCGGACAGGAAACCGGGGCGGAAGCAGGGCCTTTCTGGACCTATTCGAAACTAAATCCTGATTATGCTACAATGACGGCCGCACAAAAACAGAGGGCCGATGATATAACCGACAGTTTACTAGGTGTGAATACCGACTGGCGCGACCTGTTTATGCGAGATGGGAGTTTTATGGAGCAGCAGATCAGCGCTAGTGGTGGCAACCAGAATATCCGTTTTTATACCTCGCTGAATTATTTTGATCAGCAAGGCGTGGTAAAAGTATCTGGTATGAAAAGATACACGCTGAAAAACAATCTTGACTTCAGCTATGGAAAATTCGCCGCTAACATCAATCTGAATATTGGTTATTCAAATTCAACACTTATCCAGAATGAAGGTGGATCAGGCGGACAGAACCCACTATCCGCTGTATATTATGCATTGCCTTACGAATATCCTTATGCGCCGGACGGCAAACTGGTAACAACGGGTGATGGTACTTTGTATCCTACGCTTGATCTCCGCGAAGGAAGTGACTCATACGAACGGATGTTGAATTCTTCCAAAAAACAGGATCAGCTTAAAAGCATACTCGGTATGTCTCTGAGTTATACACTTGCCAAAGGGCTGGTCGCAAAAACCAGGTTGGGAGTGGACTACCGGGACCTTACATCCGAAGATTGGATAAACGCCGATTCTTATGCCGGTACACGTGTTACCCCGGGACGGCTTGGAAGCTTTGGCGAATCGATCACACGTCGTACATCACTTGTTTCTACTTCCGGTTTAACTTACAACAATATATTTGCTGAAGATCATGAACTGGAGGTTACAGGTTTGTTTGAGTATCTCAACAATAAAACAAGAGCCTTTGGGTATACAGGCTATGGTCTTGATTCAAGACTCCCGCAAACTCCTGCCGCAATTGGTGCGCCAAGTACTTATACTCCCACTCTCACCGGCAGGCGCACACAAAACTCTATGGCTTCATGGATAGGGCTATTAAGATATACATATAATGACAAGTATACACTCAATGCCAGCTATCGTTATGACGGTTCTTCTACACTTCCGGAAGTGAACCGCTGGCACGGATTCTATTCAGCAGGGTTAAGCTGGGAAGCAAAAAAAGAATCATTTCTTGAAAACGTAGATGCAATTTCTAATCTCCGTTTCCGTGCCAGTTATGGAACTACTGCAAGTCCTTTTCCTGGTGATTTTACTTATCTTCCTACTTACACACAAACATCATACGGTGGTGTTTCTGCTATTGCACCAGCGCAGCCGGGTAATCCGAACTATGACTGGGAATATGGTAGCGAGCTGAATATCGGTTTTGACCTGGGACTTTTCAAAAATCGTGTACGCCTTACCGCAGAATATTATAACAGGGTGACGAGCAATCTTTTTATCAATCAGCCGCTTTCAGCAACATCCGGATTTGGAAGCCTGAATATCAGTTCGGGTGAAATGAGAAACCGTGGAGTTGAATTTGATCTGCAGGGTGATATCATAAAAACAAAAGACCTGGTCTGGACTTTAGGTGGTAATATGGCTTATAATAAAAATGAAGTGCTTGATCTTGGTGGCGCGAATGAATTTGAATTCCAGTATACAGGTATCATAAGGGTCGGACTTCCTTACGGAGCTCATTATGCGCCCAAATGGGCAGGAGTAAATCCGGATAATGGAGATCCGCAGTATTATACACCGGATGGCCAGATCACGACAACATATAATGCAGCTACTCTTAGTGTGACAGATTTTGGAACTTATATTCCGTTGATCACCGGAGGCATCAATACTTCATTGACATGGAAGGATTTTTCATTTAATGCGTTGTTTGTATTCAACGCAATAGTGAATCGATATAACAACGAAGATTATTTTAACGAGAACCCAAGCTTTATCACCAGTAACCAGTCAACACGGCTGTTGTACGATCGCTGGCAAAAACCAGGTGATAATTCGATATTACCTCGCATCAATGCGCCACGAAATTATACATCAAGGGATATACAGGATGCTTCTTATATAAGGCTTAGGAATATCAATCTTGGTTATAACGTTCCAAAATCAGTTATCGACAAATGGAAATTCATTAATGGTATCCAGATCAATCTGCAGGCACAGAATCTGCTGACCTGGACCAAGTGGAGAGGATTTGACCCCGAAAACGGTAATGAATATGCGCGTTTCAGCTATCCGGCTCCAAGAACATATGTGGTGGGTTTAAATGTTAACTTTTAATTGTAACGACAATGAGAAAAATAAATAATTTTTACAAAAGCCTGACTCTGGGAATAAGTGTAGTTGCATTAGGGGTTGTGTCCTGTAACAAACAGATCGATCTGTTACCTACAGATACAATCGATCCATCGAAGGCATTTAAGACCGTAAAAGATATTAATGCAGGATTGTTGGGTGCATATAATAAACTGAACTATTATTCAAATGTCTTTTATACATCCAGGATCACAGATGAAGTGATGCTCCCTTCCGAAAACAGTACCGGTTCTGGTGTAGCTACTTATCGCTGGCAATATGATGGAAGTTTTGTACACGATGCCTGGCCTGATAATTACATAGCAATCGATCGTGCAAACCGGGTACTTGCAGTAGTAGATGATATAGAAGCGAAGCCGGCAGAGGTCGTCCTGAAAGATCAGTACAAGGGAGAATTACTTGCAATACGCGCTTATTGTCATTTTGAACTGATAAGAAATTTCGCAGAGAAATACGAGGCGGGTAAAATGGGTGTCCCATATATGGAGGTATCAGAGGTCGGCAGTCCCGAACGTCTCAGCTTTGAAGCGGTGATGGTAAAGATCAATGCAGACCTGGTTGCAGCTAAAGCCCTCATACCTGCATCTTTTGATGACAGAACAAGAATTACCAGGAATGCTGTATCAGCCATACAGGCAAGGGTAGCTCTATACGAAAAGAACTGGGATAATGCTATCACATATGCTTCAGAGGCAATCACTGCTGTGGCTCTGGCTTCACGCACAGACTTTCCTAAAATATGGAAAGATCAAACCAATAATGAGGTGCTATGGAAGTTGAAAAGGGTGGCTTCCGATCCGGAAACACCATTGGGAAATCTTTATACACAGGCGGGCTTTTTAACAAACCCTGCAGGCAGTCGTATTTATTATGCGGCATCGAATGAACTTACGAATCTTTTTGACCAGGCAAACGATATACGTTTCTCTTCTTATATTATTATCGATCCGCAAAGAAAAGCAGATGGCAAAATACCAAATGCGGTAATAAAATATACAGGGGGTGATGCTGCCAATCCAAACAGGGTGGATATAAAGCTATTCCGCAGCGGTGAAATGTACCTGATAAGATCAGAAGCATATGCCGAAAAGAACGACCTTGTATCTGCGGCCACCAGTCTGAATTCACTTCGTAGAACCAGGATCAGCGGATATGTAGATCAGGCTTTCGCAACAAAGGATGCTTTAATAACAGCTTTACAAACTGAACGCTTTAAAGAACTCGCATTCGAAGGTCATCGCCACTATGATCTCAGAAGATGGAACTTGCCAATTACACGAAACCCCGATGACGCAGTAAATGCACTTGGCGCAGTACTGCTTACACCAGACAAAGCACAGTATGTGTTTCCTATCCCAAATAGTGAGCTAAAAGCAAATAAAAATATAAAACAAAATCCCGGCTATTGATCATGACAAAATTTGTTATCGCAGTTCCCCTGAAAATGATGATTGCTTTTTTTGTAGCAGGCATCTTAAGTATCAATATCGCGGATGCACAAGCGAAAAAGAGCGCATCTTTAAATCTGAGCGGTGATCCTAAAGATGTAACGACTGTTACAAAAGGAGGGGTGGCCCTGATAGGTGGAGGAGGCAACGTAGATGGAGCTTTTAAATGGATGATAGACAGAAGCGGCGGAGGAGATGTAGTAGTGATCCGGGCTTCGGGAGATTATCTGTATGATGACGATATCAGCAAATTAGGCAAGGTAAATTCAATAGAAACTTTGCTGATCAATTCACGCGATGTAGCTAATGATGAGAAAACTGCATCTACCATAAGGAATGCCGAGATGCTTTTCATTACGGGAGGCGATCAGTCGAACTATATGAAATTCTGGAGAAATACAAAGACTTCAGAAGCCATCAACTATCTTCTTAACAAAAAGAAAGTGCCGGTTGGAGGCACGAGTGCAGGATGTGCAGTATTAAGCGGCTTTTATTATAGCGGTGAAACAGGAAGCGCCACTGCAGCACAGGCCATGAATCCATATGATACCCTGGTTACTCTTTATAATAATGATTTTCTTCATCCCCCATTTTTAAAGAACGTTATAACAGACCAGCATTATGTGGCACGCAAGCGACAGGCAAGGCATGTTACCTTCATGAGTCGTATCATAACCGATTGGAAAACATTTCCCAAAGGAATCGCGCCTGATGAAAGAACGGCTGTATGTGTTGATGAGAATGGTATAGCGAAAGTAATAGGCGAAGGCAAAGCATATTTTTTATTGACCAGCCCTTCCGCTCCACCCGAACTTTGCGCAGCTGGTAAACCAGTACAATGGGAGGCCGGGAAAAAGGCCATTAAAGTATATGAGATCCAGGGCTCAGAAAACGGTGCTGGTCGTTTTTCAGTAGTCGATTTTGATACCACCAAAGCACAAGGAGGAAAATGGAACTGGTGGTGGATGGAAAATGGAAAATTACATCAGGGAGGAGAAGGTAACTATGTTATGATAATTCATGGTGGCGCTGGTACTATTTTAAAAAGTACGATGACTCCTGAAAAAGAAAAAGCCTACCGCGATGGACTTCAGAAATCTCTCGAAGCGGGCTACGCGAAAATCAAATCGGGTGCTTCCAGTCTTGATGCGGTAGAAGCTGCCATCCGCGTATTGGAAGATGATCCATTGTTCAATGCAGGGAAGGGTGCAGTGTTTACACATGATGGGAAAAATGAAATGGATGCTGCTATTATGAATGGAAACACGCTGGCTGCAGGCGCAATAGCAGGGGTAAGAACGATCCGTAATCCTATTTCAGCTGCACGTGCCGTGATGGAAAAATCAGAACATGTAATGATGGTAGGTGCCGGTGCTGAACAATTTGCGAAAGAAGTAGGAATTGAAATTGTCGATCCATCTTATTTTCGTACTCCTGAAAGATGGCAGGGTCTGCAGGATGCACTAAAAGAAGATTCTCTCAAATCAAAACTCGATCATAGTTCAGCGCCGCTTAAGGGCACTATTAATGTAGATAACAAATTTGGAACGGTAGGTTGTGTTGCCCTGGACAAGAACGGTCTGCTGGCAGCGGGAACTTCCACAGGTGGAATGACAAATAAAAAATATGGACGTGTAGGTGATGCACCTATTATCGGCGCGGGCACCTATGCCAATTCAACTGTTGGTATTTCGTGTACTGGTTGGGGTGAGTTCTATATCCGGAATGTAGTAGCTCATGATCTCAGTGCTTTAATGGAGTATAAAGGATTATCCATCCAGGAAGCAGGCCGCATAGTTACTGAAAAAGTAGGCCGCCTCGGTGGCGACGGCGGTCTTATCGCCCTCGACAAAAACGGTAATATTGCCATGCCTTTTAATACGGAAGGGATGTATCGTGGAGCGGTTACTAAGGATGGGAAGATCGAAATAGAGATTTATAAATGAGATAGTATCTGGCTGTATTCATTCTGAAGTTTTGTTTTTTATTCTTGCACCCAGGTTCGGGTATGACCGAAGCAACGCTTTTTCATTATTTGGATACGGTCTCTATTTAGTAGCAAACAGCAAAACCGTCTTAACAGGGCGGTTTTGTTATTTCAGATATAAATAGAATAATATTAGGTTTAAGAGTTGGCCGGTTCAGGAACTACTTTGTCCGCTTCACCAGTTTAGTACTTGTATTGGTAGAGGCCGTAGATACATTTGCAATGCAGCACTGTCTACCAAATACAACTTTATTCACAAACGGCGAATGAAAATGTTTTTCAACTTGAAGAGAGCCGCAAACCTAAGGGTAGTTATTAATTTTCAAGTACTTCCTTTGGAGCTTCTTTTGGCTCTTTGTCTCCCCTGTGGCAGGTAAAGCAGGTTATGCTTGCGATAGTGTCCTTGTTTTCCTTGAAATATTTTTTGTTAATTTTCATGGACATGCGCATCATGCCCCGGGCAATATCTTTATGCTTATTTTCATCGCTTGCGAAATCCAGCTTCTTTGGATCTGTTTTACTTTCGGCGTGACAAAAACCGCATTTTACACCCAAAGCAGTCTTAAATTCTTTCATGACTATTTCCAATTCATCATTAGTAATGTTTTTGTTTAGCACTTTTAGATTCTTAAATTTCGGTTCCGCGGTAAAACTTACAGAACAGAATGCGATAACAAGTACTACTAAAGATAGAACGAACATTTTTCGGCGCATATACATTGGTTTATATCCGGAATATACTTAATTTCTTACTTCCGCAAAAACATTATCCCAAAACACTGAGAAAGCTACCGGATCAGAATAACACTACCTCTCATGTTCTGAACTGATTCTCCTTCCAGCTGGTAAACACAGCGCCATACAAAAGTGTTGCTGTTCTGATTTCCGTTATGGAGATTGCCATCCCATCCTTTTGTAGGATCGTTACTTTGAAAAATAAGTTGCCCCCAGCGATTATAAATTTGGAACTGGTACTGTTTAACGTTTCCGAGAAGAATTGGCTTCAACATATCATTTTTGCCATCATGGTTAGGGGTGAAAGCTGTGGGCATAAAAAATCCCTTTAAACAATCACGGGGTAAAACGATAATTGTATCTGTTCCATTACATCCATGCTGATCTTTGACCCGTAACCGATATTCTCCCGGTTGTTTAATTGATATCGAAGGATCGGTCGAACCGGTACTCCATAAATAACTGTTGAATCCGACAGATGGTTTTAATAGCAGATTCCCATAAGTACAAACATCTGTATCGGGCGGTAAAAAGCCGGCAGGAGGCGGAAGAATAGTAGTGATATTAGTAAAATCAGCACCGGTACAACCATTTTTATCGGTCACAATTACAGAATACATACCGATACCGCCAACTAAGATGGTTCTGTCGGTTGATCCCGTGTTCCACAAATAAGAATTGAAATTTCCAGCATCAAGCGTTCTGCCGCTTCCAGCACAAAGCGTATTGCTATGATCAAGTGATACAACCGGATCCGGGTGAATGGTTATAGAAATAGCGTTACTAGTAGCCTGGGTATTAATAGTACAGTCAGCATCTGAAGTAAGAGTGCATGTTATGACGTCAGTTTGCACCAGACTGTTATCAATATATTTCTTATTGTTGCTTCCAACGGGCGATCCATTCTTTTTCCATTGATATACAGGATGCAGGCCTTCATTCAATGCAGTAGCAGTAAACTCCACGGTGGTGTTTTTGCAGATTGCATTTGCAGATGCGGCAATGGTAACCGAGGGCTGAACAGATGGTGTAACAGCCATGGGAATGGCAAGACTTGTTGTAAAAGGACTTACTACACAAGTAAGACTGGAAAGCATTGCACACATGATCACATCTCCATTGTTAACAGAATTAGAAGTATATGTGGGCGAATTAATAAAAAGATTGACGCCGTTGTGAATCCATGTGTAAAGTGGCGCCGAACCCGCATGTGTAGCCGTAGATGTAAAGGTCACGGGTTTACCCGAACAGATATTATTGTCAGATGCCACCATAGTTAAAGTGGGTTTTTCTTTCGGGGTTACGGTCATGGTAAGAGCATTGCTGACAGCTGTATTACCAATAAGACAATTTGCGTTGGAAGTAAGAACACAACTGATAATGTCCCCATCCACCAAATAATTGTCGGTATAACTTCTTGAACCTACTTGTACCGTGACGCCGTTTTTCTTCCATTCAAACACCGGTAAAGATCCTTCATGCGCAGGAGCAGCTGCGAAGATCACAGAAGCACCTTCGCAGTTAATGGTGGAGGAAGTAGTGATTGTCAACGACGGATTGGTAGGTACTTCAACTGTTAATAATCCCGGCATGGAAAATATCGTACCGCAGATGTTCGTTACAGCACATCGGTATTTATAATTCGTCATGGTTGTTGTAGCGCCTGTTATGAATAAAGTGCCTGTACCGGACCCGGAATAAACGGCATCGTCGACTAGATCATTCCATCCGTTGCCTGCATCCAATTGCCATTCGTAGCCGACAACATTTGAGGCGGCAATGCTGAAAGTTGCATTTCCGGCCCCGCACAGTTCAATATCCGATGGTTGCTGACTTATAGATGGCGTAATGCAATTGATGATCTTCCTTATTACATTGCCATTCTGGTAATTAACAAAGTAAATATTGTCATTTGCATCAATAGTGATTTTTCCTTCTGTTAATACCATAGATGCAAGGATAGCAGGCCCGCCGTCTCCGGAATAACCTGGGACTCCGTTTCCTGCATATGTCGTAATTATACCCGAAGGATCTATTTTCCTGATGACATGGTTGTAATCACCCACATAAAGATTGCCACTATTGTCCACTACAACACTACCCGGAAAGGCAAACTTTGAGTTAATCGCCTGACCCCCATCACCACTGTAACCACTACCACCATTTCCGGCAATCGTTGTAATGATACCTGTAGTGCTGATCTTGCGGATCCGATGATTTTGTATATCGGAAACATATACATTCCCTGCATTGTCTATTGCTGTACTGCCAGGATATGCCAACTGTGCAGAAGTCGCTGGCCCCCCGTCCCCCGAAAAACCATAAGTTTTATTTCCGGCGATTGTTGTGACTATGCCTGAAGTATTTACCTTTCTGATGATATTGCATCCATAGTCTGATATATATAAATTACCAGACTGATCCATTGTAAGCGAAGAGATTGCTTTAAACTGCGCCGACGCCAAAGGACCTCCATCACCTGCTCCGCAATTATTTATCCAAAGTCCCGATATGGTTGTAATGATACCAGATGCATCAATCTTCCTGATACAGGTTCCGCCCGCATCTGTAAAAATAATATTTCCGGCGTTGTCTGCAACTATAGAATTAGGACGATGTAAAAGAGCGTCTGTTGCGAGCCCCCCGTCTCCGGAATAGCCGTATAAGCCTTTTTTTCCTGCAATGGTTGTTATGATGCCTGATACGTCAATTTTTCGGATTGTATTATCACCCGTCTGTGCTATATATATGTTACCTGCATTATCAATTGCAGGAGTGCAATAATACATATCCGAAAGCCGGGCATTTATCGCTGGTCCCCCATCGCCCGTATATCCATTCGTGCCATTACCTGCAACAGTGGTAATGATCTGAGCATGTAAAGAAAAATTAAACAATAATAATAAAAATGAAAGAAGATACCTTAAGGTTGTTATGTTCTTCGCCCGGTTGATGTCGGCCGGTGGCTCAATTGGATTTCGCACAAGTCACATTTTGGGTATCGGATTTAATATCTGTTATTCAGTTTTGCGACAATATACTGTAAAACTTTAACAGATCATAACGTATATGAATAAGTTTATATGATTTCAAATAAATATCCTCAGTCATATAATTCGTGGAAATCTTATTAAGTGCTTTTCAGGCTTTCAATAGGGTTCGCCATAGATGCTCTGGCAGTTTGGATGCCAATTGTTAATACCGCAATTAGAAAAATAATGATTGCCGCTGAAATAAAATATACCGGGGTTAAAGCTATCCGATAGGCAAAGCTATTTAACCAGTTATTTGCTGCAATGTAGCTTAGTGGCAATCCAACAAGAATAGACAAACCAACGATCCTGGCAAAATCAACGGATAACAAATAAATGATGGCCATCCGGCTTGCACCTAATGTTCTTCGTATCCCGATTTCTTTGATCCTTTGCTCCGCTGCAAAAGTTGTCAACCCCAGCAACCCCAGGCAGGATATAAGAATTGCCAATGCGGCAAAATATTTGGAAAGCGTAATAATGATTTCCTCTGCGGCGTATTGTGCCTGATAATCGTCACTCAGGAACTTGTAATCGAAATACGTTCCCGAATTAAATTCTTTATAGTATTTACGGATCGCTGCAATTGCCTGTTTGTGCTTTTCTTTAGCAACCCGGATCAGAACCAATTGACATGCCTGAAGATCCATTCTGAAGATAAATGGCTTAATCTCTTCATGCAATGAATTGAAGTGAAAATCCTTCACTATACCTACTATCGTTCTTTCCTTATCCCATAAGGTAATTTTTTTCCCGATAGGGTCACGAAGTTCCATCACACGCGCAGCCGATTCGTTTAGTATTATGGAGGTTGAATCGGCAAACTTCCTGGAAAAAGATCGGCCCGCCACCATTTTTATTCCCAGCGTTTCTATTGCGTCGAAGTCGACTCCTGATTGGTAGAACCTGATCTTGTCATCGGCATTCTTTCCATCCCAGTAAACGCCTGGAGCTGGCATGAAGGATGGCAAAATTATAGTATTCTGAATGCTTGATACCTGGGTGACCCCGGGAAATGTCTTTATTTCCGCCAGAAAAGCATCAAGGTTCTGCTCCACACGTCCCTGCTTCTCGAAATAGATTATATTGTCTTTATCATAACCGGGATTGATTGTCTGGACAAACTTTATCTGGTTGAGAACAACCATAACCACAGCAATAAATAACATAGATAAACTAAATTGAAAAAGCACGAGGCCTTTCCTGATAAATATGCCTCTGGCTGAACCTACCCATTTTCCGTTAAGTACAGCGACCGGGTTAAACCGGGATAAATAAAAGGCGGGATAACTTCCGGCAATAATACCCGTAACCAACGTAATCAGGATTACAGACAAAATAAGCCAGGGATCTAACCATAGCACAAATTGCTTTCCTGTGAGTGCTTTAAATTCAGGAAATAGCAAGATTACAATTATGATAGCGATTAACAACGATACGAAACTTAACAGGACAGATTCTCCCAAAAACTGAAAAGTAAGTGTGTGCCGCTCCGCACCCAGCGTTTTTTTTATGCCTACCTCTTTCATTCTTTCGGATGCCTTCGCAGTCGACAAATTCACAAAATTAATACAGGCAATAGCGAGAACACAAATTGCAATAATGGCAAATAGTTTTACGAATTCGATTCTTCCGCCCTTCTGTAATCCATTTTCATAAACGCCATGTAAGTAGCTGTCGGAGTATTTTGCAAGAAAGATAGTGTTAGTTGAATTTGGTATATGCTGCTTTATAAAATTGGCGGCTTTTTTATTAAGCTCCCCTGCCTTTACGCCCTTATTTAAAACTACAAATGTGTTGAAAGGACCTCCACTTAAATCCGGAGTGTTTCCCGAAGCTTTCATAATTTCACCCCAGGACGAAATAGGTACCAGAAAATCAAATTGAATCGACGAATTAGGTGGGAAATCTTCGAATACGCCTGAAATTACGGGCTCCCGCTTAATCGATAACCAGTTCCATTTTATCACTTTGCCCACCACTCCTTCAGTAGTGTCAAATAACATTTTTGCCAGTCGTGCCGATATCACGATGGAATTGATATTGGCCAGGGCAGTATTTTCCTCTCCGTCTAAAAAATTACGGGGAAAAACCTTAAAGAAATCTTTGCCGACAAAATTTCCCATTCCCTTGACAGCATCGTTATTATCATAGGATATACTAAAGGATTTGAACCATTCGGCCGGAGTGGTGACTACTTCATTTTGAATGTCCGGAAATGTATTCTTAAGCGCCTGTCCAAGTATAACACTTCCACTATTGCCTGTATTAATACCGTCAGGTTGCCGGTCATTGATCATCACACTATAAATTCTATCGGAATTCGTATAAAATTTATCAACATGCAACTCATCATAAATCCACAAATAAATGAATAGACAGCATACAAACCCTGCAGATAATCCAACAAGATTGACAAGGTACGTTGTTCTTGAGCGACTGAACTTCTTGAAAAAATAATGCAGGCTTCGTTTCAACATAGAATAAATTTGTCCTTACAAATGTAAAAACAATTTAGAACTGTGGCCGCTCTGAAAGGCACCTATTTTAAACTTCCAACAAGTGACGTATCTTGACCAACGTTACGCAATTATGAGATCACTTCTTTCATTTTATTCATCATTACGCTGGTGGGTTGTTTTGGTCAGACAAAATACGTTACCTTGTAAATGATGTTGTTATCGATAACCCTTATAGTCTATATTATTTTTAAAAGCGGTCCGTACAGCTACCCTAAGGTTTAAGTATTTTCTTTTGTTTGTTTTTATCAATCAATGTAATACTTGTACCATTATTCCTGGCTAATGCATGTATACCGGGAGCGGTGGAATCATTGAGTAACAGTAAGGCAGATCCGTCCTTAGAAGCCCCTAGTTTTACTCTTATAGTCCCTTCAGCATCCCTTAAACGAAAAACGGTTTCACCGTTGGCTTCAACCGATAACATTGCGCGACTTTGTCCTTTATCATCAACAAGCTCAATTGACCTTGCACGAATAACACTTGCGGTGGTTTGTGTATTGTTTTGCTTTGATTGAGCTACAAGGTTGATAATAATACATAAGTTCGCCAAAGCGAAAACAACTACAAATATATTTTGTTTCATATAAGGAGTTTTAAACGTGTCTCAATGAATTGTATAATGGAACGAATTGTAAAATGGAACACTTTTTTTGATAGAAACCCTATATGCAATTTCAAAATTATATTCGTAGTGCTCCATTTTATTTACATCTATAGTGGCTTTTACTTGATAAACGCCCATTTTAGGAACAGCTGGGGCATTGAATCCACACCATTGGAAACATCATTGAAGTGTTTAGGAGCATCTTTGAAAATATTGTAAAGGAAAATCTGTACAAATGAAAAAACTATATAAAGATGTACTTAAAGAAAATGGAATCAAATTAGATCTGATATCATCTACATCTTAGATAGACACTAGGAGACTCACTTTTCCACGGTCAAAAAAAAATTTACCGCGAGGAAATGATTACCTACCCCAAAAATGGATGGGCGCTGATGGGTTTATATAAAAGCATGATTGGCAAATAAAAACAAAGAAGCAAATGCAGTTATGAAACGATTCAATAAAGCATGGAAACGGGTGGATGTCAGGATCAGCTCGTCAAGAATATAAATGAAACATTAAATGGATTTTTTTATCCTGATATTCCTGTACCACACTTCTGCACCATGATCCTGTAAAGCAATATGCCCGGATTTGAATGAACCAAATCCAGGCATTTTTTTGAACTTGCTGTTAGCAATTGATTGCTTCCACTTGTCATCACGTAAATTAAATGAGAGATTTTGTGTATTATTAAGAGTCACCTCAACTTTGCCATTATTACATGTAACCACTACTTTGTTCCATTGTCCATATCCCTTTGCTGCTTTTGACGTAGCTGGAATAAGATCGTATATATCACCGGCATCCCGTTTGTAAACATGTGCGTCAACATTATATTCATTGTCGCAAACTTGTAACTCGAATCCGGAATGCCAGGTTTCTTTATATTTGGAGGTGTCTTCCTGTACATAAAACAGTATTCCGCTGTTTGCTGCTTTCGAGATTTTCCATTCAATCTCAAATACAAAATTATCAAACTCCTGGTCTGTGACCAGGTCGCCGCCTCCGGCTGTTTGGTATTTATTTTTCGGACCATTATGTAAATGAATGGACCCGCTATCAGCCTGCCAGGCAGGACCAGCTGTACTTGTTCCATATGAATGCCATCCTGCCAAAGACCTGCCATCAAATAGATTTATCCAGGCTTCATCGTTAGCATCGGAAGAATCAACCACAACCTTACTTTTTTCAATTGTAGTGATTTCCGGAGCCTGGCTATCTCCGCAGGCCACTAGCAGGAAACATAACGCAGAACAGAAAATGGCATTTTTCATAAAGTAACGGGCTTTGAAGACTTTGATATACAGGTTCACTTTGTTCGATTACACATTATCCTTGTTCAATTACAGGTTACCTTTTTTCAATTGTTCAACTGCATAATTAGCAGCCCTTGCCGTAATAGTCATAAAAGTTAACGAAGGACTTTGCGAACCGTAAGATGTCATACATGAGCCATCTGTGACAAATACATTTTGACAACTATGTATCTGGTTCCACTTGTTTAACATTGATGTCTTTGGATCTTTGCCCATTCTCACTCCACCCATCTCATGAATGTCCAATCCGGGAGCCCAGTTGTTATCGCGTGTCTGAATATTTTTGCAGCCTGCCTTTTCCAGCATCTCAGATCCCTGGGTATAAAAATCCTTTATTTTTTTCTCGTCGTTATCATCATAGTCAACAGAAATATTAAGCAAGGGTATTCCCCATTCATCTTTCTCGTCCTTACTTAAGCGTACATGATTTGTTTCTTTAGGTATTGTTTCACCCTGCATCGATAAGTTTACCTTCCAGTCTCCCGGCTCAGTCATCTGGTCCTTTAATTCAGCTCCAATTAATCCTGAGTTATCATTGCCGGCAGGCCGACCTGCCTGTAAAAAGGAAACATACCCACGAAGGAAATCTGTTTCCTGTTTGTATACATTCCGGAAGTTGGGAATAAGGGTAGATGCAGGACGACGGCCGTAATAATATGCATCAAGAAATCCATCTATGTCAGCTGAGATGGATCCTCTGTAAATATGAAATCCAATGTACTTGCCAAGTACTCCACTATCATTTCCTAAGCCTTCCGGAAAACGATCTGATGTTGAATTCAGTAAAGTAAGATTTGAGTTTAAAGTGGCCGTATTCAGGAATATTACTTTGGAAAAATATTCAGTGACCTGTTTGGTTTGAGAATCGATAACTCTTACACCTGTCGCCTTTCCCTTTTTACTATCGTAAATAATTGAATGTACAACAGAGTAGGGCCTAAGGGTCAGGTTACCGGTTTTGGCGGCCCATGGCAGTGTAGAAGAATTAGCACTGAAGTAAGCACCGTAAGGACAACCCCGTACACATAAATTTCTTGCCTGGCATTTTCCTCTTCCCTGCTTTAAATGAAGTTCAGTAGGTTCAGTCAAATGAGCGCATCTCGCATTTACTACATACCTGTCTTTGTAACTGCTCATGATCCTTTTTTGCAACGTTTTTTCAACCACGTTAAGTTCCCATGGTGGCAGATATTCGCCGTCAGGAAAAGTTTCAAGACCGTCTTTGTTACCGCAAACTCCTACAAACTTCTCAACATGCGAATACCATGGTGCCAGGTCATCATAACGGATGGGCCAGTCTACTGCAAACCCGTCACGGGCCGGTCCTTCAAAATCAAATTTGTTCCATCGATGGCTGCCTCTTCCCCACATTAAAGATTTTCCACCAACCTGGTAACCACGAATCCAGTCAAATGGCTTTTCCTGCACATAGGGATGCTCCTTATCCTTCACAAAAAAATGCATCGAGTCTTCTTTGAAAGCGCTGCACCTGGAAATGATTGGATTGTCTTCCTTCACTTGCAACGGTAGCCTGTTGCGATGAGGAAAGTCCCAGGGATCAAGCGTCGCCGTAGTATAATCTTTGAGATGTTCAATGTTTTTACCCCGTTCCAAAACCAGCGTCTTGATACCATGATCGCATAATTCTTTGGCTGCCCAGCCACCCGTCATTCCTGATCCAATCACAATTGCATCAAATGTATTTTCAGCTACACCTTTAATATTCAGATATCCCATTTCAGTATTTTTATTTTAATATTCTTAAAAACTTATGATGCCCAGGCTTTGTCACCTTTCCGGTATGGTACATTACCATCGTATCGGCCTGGAACCGAAACATAGCGCCGCGCTTTGGTTGACCCAATCTCAGATGAGAAATAACCAAAAAGCGTTAGATTCTTCATCATCGAAAAATAGTGATCCTGTTCGCCTTTCTTCTTCGTCTTTGCATATTCTCCGGCCTCTTTGTCGAGAAGCTTAATAACCTGCTGTTTTTGCGAACTGGTCAGTTCCACAAAATCATCGTTATGTTTTTCATTACTCAACACATTTAATTTGGTAATACCGTCTATAAAGACCTGTTGATCTTTCTTATTGTAACAATCCGTTACATATAGTCTCATAAAGGCTCCTATTTTTGCAGCCTTGGCACCAGGTGAAGTCGATGTTGCCGGCAGGATTGTTTCACCAATTTCATCCAGTAATGCAATGTCTTCATCGGTTAGGAATTCACTTCGCTTTTTTTCAGATTTACACCCCGTTAAGAAAATGGATGGAGCAAGAATTGCCCCGCCAATTCCCATAAGTAGTGTGGAGACCGCCTTTCTTCTTTTCATTTTTTATTGTTTATAAATTAAGTGATAGACGCTCAAGTAATTTTTTTGTTGCCATTATACCATCATCCTCGCTGAGTACATTTCCTGCGTATTCAATTCCAATATATCCCTGGAAAGCCTTTGTTTTCGATTCTTTAACAATCCGGAGCAGCTTATTGAAGTCAATATTTATTTCATTTCCATCCGCATCAAAACTGCGTGATTTCGCACTCACACCCCTGGCATATGGCATCATTTCTTTTGTTCCTAAAAAGCGGTCATACGCTACATCACATTTTTTATCTGTACCCGTTTCACTCAAAGTCACACACCAGTTATCAAAGTCGGGCAGGGTTCCACAATAAGGATTATTAACCTGTTTCATCACGGTAGTAAGCCACTTGCCATCAGAAGACACTCCGCCATGATTTTCAACAATAACTCCAATTTTATTTTTCGATCCATACTCCGAAAGCCTTCCAAGCGCATCAATCGATGAGGCAGCCATCTCTTCAGGTGTTCCCTTACCTCTCAGATTCACTCTTATGGAATGACAGCCCAGGAATTTTGCGGCATCTATCCATTGATAATGATTTTCTACTGCTGCCCGGCGTTTAGTATCATCTGTCTCAGCGAGCGCACCAGCTGTGTCGACCATGATCAATACATTGCGTACACCGAGATCAGCAGTACGTTTTTTTAGCTCATTTAAATATTTCTGATCTTTCGCTTTGTCGCGGAAATATTGATCAACATATTCAACAGCATGAATGCCGAATTGATTTTTCGCTTTGGCAGGAAAATCCATATTCGTCATCTTCCCACTGGCAAGGGTTCTATGTAGTGACCATTCTGCAAGGGAGATCCTGAAGAAATTTTGTTTATCAGTACCGGCCATTGCTTTTAAAAAAGGAAGATGGGTAAGAACCCCAAGTGCCGCAGCAGCAAGACCTGCCTCCCGGAGAAATTCGCGTCTGTTATGTTTCATACAATTATTTTAGTTAGGGATCAATGCTTTTTTCCCCTCATCCGTTTGCGATTTATTCTTAGTTGTTTTCGGATCACGTGATCCGATAAGAAAGGCGATGGTTACGATAGTGGCAAATACCGCAGGAATAATCCAGAATTGTTGCCACTGTTGAAGCGCCTCTTTTCCCTGGCCGGTTACTGTATTATTAAATACCCATCCTGCTGCAAGTGTCCCCAGGCCCTGGCCAACGCCATAAGAAGCAAAAACAAATAACCCCTGGGTCTGGGCACGAACGGCTGTTGAAGCCATCCTGTCGAGATAGATCTGACCTGCGATATAAACAAAATCATAGCAGACACCATGTAGAAGAATCCCGGTAATGATCATCCAGCTGACAGCATCAGGTGCGCCAAATGCAAAAAGCGAATACCTTAATATCCATGCGCACATACCAATCACCACTACCCACTTTACGCCAAGCCTGTATAGGAACCAGGGCATCATCAGCAGGAAAACCGCTTCAGACATATTTCCAAAACTCATTTTAAATGCGGGAGTTGAAATTTCAGCGGTTCTTAGAAAAACAGGTACATAGGCATAATAAGTTGCCAGCGGGATACTTGTTAAAAGTATACTGATGATAAAAACGATTACAGGACGTGAGTTTAACTTTCTCAGTGCATCAAGACCGATGATATCTTTTATGGAAAGTTTTTCAGAGGTACTGCCAGGAGGAACATTTGGGAGTGTAAAACTGTATAATCCCATCAGAACGCCTGCCAACCCGGCCACCTGCATGGGCTTTCCTGTGTTATCGCCCTGCAGGATAAAACTAACAAGGATCCCTGCAAACGCCCAACCCAGAGTGCCAAAGACCCTGACCATAGGAAATTGTTTTTCTTTATCAGGCAAAAGATGGAAGGCAGTTGCAGTTGCCAGACCGATGGTTGGCATATAGCACAACATATTTACAAGTAGCAGTGAAAGAAAAACCGGCGGTGAAAAATACCGTCCTTCCGCGACAAAAGGCGCGCAGAATATCGCAATACCTGCTATTATATGCATCACACCCATTACCTTCTGCACTGAAAAAAAACGATCTGCTATCATTCCTAAAAATAAAGGAGCAACTATTGATCCTATCGGGCTTGCCATATAAGCGAGATAAATTATATCAGTCATCCCCGAACTCTTCATATAATTTCCTGCAGTGGCATACCATGCTCCCCAGATGAAAAATTGCAGGAACATCATTACCCTCAACCGAGCTTTTAAATACATGGACATATTAAATTACCGGCCTATTCAGGCCATTACTTTTTGATTTGTTTTCACTAGATTTTTCATGTATTTAAGTGCCATCAGGTTTGCCTTATCAACATCATTGATTCCACTGATCTTGTGATCTTTGATTTGAGGCAGGCAATATTCAGAAACCAGGTAACCATCATAACCAACTCCCTGCAGCGCATTCAGAAATGCTTTGTAATTGATTTGCCCACCAAAGGATGGAGCGGGATCCTGGACTACTTCACCTTTTTCATTTTCGCTGAAATTCCATGCTCCATAATGCGTCAGCACAATATGTTCTGCAGTCTTTTTTACCGACTCACGTACATAATCATCTGCCTGGCGATCGTAGTATAGCGGGACATCCAAACATAATTTTACATTTTTTCGATCCACCTCTTGCATCATCGATAATACATCTTCATAACCCGGTGTTATAACCGGAGCATGGTTTTGTAATGCGAGTGTGATGCCAAGGTCAGCAGCCTGGTCTGCCACTTCCCTGATTCCTTCAACCGCTTTTTTCCATTTGCGGAGATCGGCAGGATATAATCGTTTATAATGATTGCCGCGTTCATACGGACCATATAATGCTATCTCTTCCTCATCATCTATTATACCAGGCCATGCAGCAAATACTTTAACAAGATTCACATTAAGATCACTTG
>NZ_DATHKG010000086.1:0-40026 GCF_035489435.1 Flavitalea sp. | reverse complement strand
GATCAGTTTGTATATTAGCTCGGGAAGGGAATTGCAAAAACGAATATCAGCTCAATTGTCATCTATGACTAAATAAGTGATTGGCTTATCCACAAGATTTGATGCTGATTGAATGATGGGACAACAAAGCCTGCTATATAGACTCGTAAGAATTGTTATGCTAGTATGATATTCCCCCAAGTGGATGAGCTAGTTGGGAGCGGGATTGTGCCTTTGAGCGGCCTTCGTACCGTGGTCGGAGTTACTGAAGCCGATCAGGGCGATACTGCAACCAGCACTTGAAGAAACCCAAACAAAGCTGATCAGGGCAAAAAAGCCGATCGGAGACAAGAACCACTCCCAGCATGAGCAAAGGTATTAACCACGGGACACAGCCGCAAAAAGGCACAATCCCGCTCCCAACGGAGTGAAGAAGCGACCAAAAACTGTTGCATAAGAATGCTGGTAAACAAAGAAAGCAAACCAGCACTTCGTACCATAATCGCAGTTATTGAAGCTGATCAGGGCAAAAAAAGCCGATCGGAGACAAGAACAAATAACGGCATAACGAAAGGTATTAACCACGGGACACAGCCGCAAAAAGGCACAATCCCACTCCCAACGGTGCGATGAAGCGACCAAAAACTGTTGCATAATTGTGCCATAACAATTGCGAGATGCAACCAACTTCAAAATCGCAGCAAAATATTTATTGAAAATCAATGCATTACAAGCATACGTGCAAAAAATACTTTTGATATTTGTGTTTTATTTGATTCATTCCATCTACCTTTGCAGTCCAAAAAATTATCAAAAGCCGGGATAGCGGCAAAACTTAAACAGAAATTCAAAATGAGCAAATTACATTTTACTACCAAACATGCTAACGCGGCTACCGTAAAGCACAACTGGTACGTTGTGGACGGTACTAATCAAACCGTTGGACGCATGTGCGCGAAAATAGCTGCTGTTCTTCGTGGTAAGAACAAGGCCTATTATACGCCACATGTTGATTGCGGAGATTATATCATTGTTATTAATGCCGAAAAAGTGGTTTTCACCGGCCAGAAACTTGACGACAAGGAATACCTGACATTCTCAGGATATCCTGGTGGACAAAAAGCGGAAACTGCAAGAAACTTGCTTGCCCGTCGTCCTGAAGCAGTTATCGAAAGAGCTGTAAAGGGCATGTTGCCAAAAAATCGTCTTGGTCGCAAGGTGTACAAAAAATTATTCGTGTATGCTGGTGATAAACATGAGCAGACTGCACAGAAACCACAACCATTAACTTTCTAATTGTAATCATACATGGAAAAGCAAAAAACCGCAGTAGGCCGTCGTAAAGAAGCAGTTACAAGGATCTTCCTTTCAAAAGGCTCTGGCAAAATCGTTGTAAACGATAAAGACTACAAACAATATTTTTCGCTGGTTTATCTTCAAAACCAGGTTGAATTGCCAATGAAAACCCTCCAGGTATTAGATAAATATGATGTTAAGATCAATGCTACCGGTGGTGGTATGAAAGGTCAGGCTGAAGCAGCAAAACTGGGTATCGCCCGTGCGCTGGTTGAGCTTAATCCTGAAAGCCGCCCTGCTCTTAAAGCTGCAGGTGTTCTGAAACGTGATCCAAGATCTGTTGAACGTAAGAAATTTGGTCACAAGAAAGCACGTAGAAGCTTCCAGTTCAGCAAGCGTTAATCTTATCTCTAATCAAAATATTCAAAGAATAAATAACATGGAAAATAACACTTCGTTACAACAACAATTACTGGAGGCAGGTGTACATTTCGGTCACTTGCGCAAGAAGTGGAATCCAAAGATGTTACCATACATCTTTGCTGAAAAAAAAGGTATTCATATTATCGACCTTAACAAAACAACAGAACATCTTCAGGAAGTTGCTGCTGTATTGAAACAGGTTGCCCGTAGCGGTAAAAAGATCATGTTTGTCGGAACCAAGAAACAAGCAAAAGAAATTGTTTCTGATTGCGCAAAGAAAGTGAACATGCCTTACGTTACTGAACGCTGGTTAGGTGGTATGCTTACAAACTTCAATACGGTTCGTAAGAGTGTGAAAAAGATGCAGAGCATTGATAAGATGCTTGGCGACGGAAGCGCAGAGAGCCTGACTAAAAAAGAACGCCTGCAATTACAGCGCGATCGTGATAAAATGGATAAAGTATTGGGCGGTATCTCACAACTGGGACGTGTACCTGCAGCTTTGTTCATCATTGATATCGGTCATGAGCATATCGCTCTTGCTGAAGCAAAACGTTTAGGTATCACAACATTTGGAATGGTTGATACCAACTGTGATCCAAACAAAGTTGACTTTGCTATCCCATCTAACGATGATGCAACAAAATCAATCGCAATCATTACTCAATATATCACTGCTGCTATCGCTGAAGGCCTGTCTGAAAGACAAGCTGCAAAAGATGAAGAAGTAGACGATTCAGGTGATGATGAAAAAGATAAGAAAGCAGCACGTCTGCAAGCTGAAGCGGAAGCTGAAGCTGCACGTGGTGGCGGTGGTAAGGTAAGAGGTGGAACACAACCTAAGCGCCGTGTACCAGGTGGTGCTACACGCAGACCAGGCGGTCCGGGCGGTCCACGCTAATCAGCTTTTTCGATTACAATATCATTCACAATATTTATACGGTCAGGGATCCATTTAAGGATGTGTCCCTGACCAATTTTATAAAATTTCAAATATTTTTTTATGTCAACTGTTGCTATTACAGCCGCTGATATTAACAAGCTCCGCCAGACAACTGGCGCCGGAATGATGGATTGCCGAAAAGCATTGACTGAAACCGGTGGTGATTTTGAAGCTGCTATCGACTGGCTCCGCAAGAAGGGTGCTAAGGTTGCTGCTCTTCGTGGAGATCGTGAAGCGAAAGAAGGTGTTGTTCTTGCAAAAACAACTCCTGATCAGAAAACCGGTATTGCTGTTTGTATCAGCTGTGAAACTGATTTCGTGAGCAAAAATGCAGACTTCGTAGCTTTCGCTCAAAGCATCGCTGATGCTGCGATCGCCAATAATGTGAAGTCAATTGATGAACTGAACAATGTAGTTATTAATGGTGCAAAAATTTCTGATCTTGTGAACGATAAACTTGCCAGCATTGGTGAGAAAATCGGTATCACAAAACTGGAAAGAGTTGATGCTCCTTTCGTAGCTTCCTATATACATGGTGCAAACCGCATCGGTGTACTAGTTGGAATGAACAAAGAATCAGCTGAAGCCGGAAAGGACGTTGCTATGCAGATTGCAGCAATGAACCCCGTAGCTGTTGATGCTGACTCTGTGCCACAAGCAACCATCGACCGTGAAAGAGCCATTGTTACTGAACAGATCCAGGCTGATCCAAAGATGGCTGGTAAACCAGCTGAAATGATCTCTAAGATCGCTGATGGAAAACTGAATGCGTTCTTCAAGGAACAAACACTTACTGCCCAGGTATTTGTTAAGGACAATAGCAAGACTATTGCTGATTACCTTAAATCTGCCGGTGACATTAAGATCATAGAATTTAAGAGAGTTGCACTCGGATAAGACTGAATTCAACAGACATAAGAGAGCCGTTCCCCAAAGGAGCGGCTTTTCTGTTTTCCCAACTACGCTAAGGCTTCGACGGGCGAGGCCCGACTACGTTTTAAGTGAAGGTGGGGCCTCGCCCGCCGAAGCTTCAGCGTAGATGAGGGCCTCGCCCGTCGAAGCTTTAGCGTAGATGGGGCTTTGCAGTCCTTCGGTTAAAGCTTCGGCGGTCAAAGCCCCATCTACCCTAAAGCGAAGGAGAGACTTAAATTAAAAATCCTTTTCTTTGCACGAATAAGGCTTCATAATTTTAAAATCTTGTAATTCACATGCTTCCAAAGTACAAACGTGTTCTGCTTAAGCTTTCAGGGGAATCTTTAATGGGCGATAAGAGTTTTGGGTTCGATACAGCAATTACAGAACAATATGCGAATGATATAAAAAGCATCGTGGATCTTGGGGTTGAAGTTGCAGTAGTTATAGGCGGAGGAAATATTTATCGTGGCATGAACGAAAAGGAAACAGGGATAGAACGGGCGCATGGTGACTATATGGGTATGCTTGCCACAGTAATTAACGGAATGGCAATGCAGGCAATGCTGGAAAAAATCGGAGTATATACCCGTTTGCAGAGCGCTATTAAAATGGAACAAATTGCAGAACCTTATATACGTCGCCGTGCCATCAGACACATTGAAAAAGGGAGGGTAGTAATTTTTGGTGCTGGCACAGGAAATCCATATTTTACCACTGATACAGCGGGTTCATTAAGGGCAATTGAGATCCAGGCTGATGTTATTTTGAAAGGAACCAGGGTGGACGGAATTTATACAGCTGATCCGGAAAAAGATCCTACTGCAAAAAAATATAATGTGATCACGTTCCAGGAATGCATATCGAATAACCTGAGGGTGATGGATATGACTGCCTTTACCTTATGTATGGAAAACAAATTGCCAATCATTGTTTTTGACATGAACAAACCAGGCAATCTTCACAGTGTTGTAACCGGCCAGCAGGTCGGTACACTTGTAAGGGATTGACCATCAGGAGGATAGAGATATGATTTTAAATAGCTTGCATAATCCGGAATGTGTTACTACTTTACCGCTACGAAAAACCACCAAACGGGTGGTTTTTTCATTACCCCTGACTCCCGATCCATTGAAAGACGGTCCCTGTTTTATATTCCCGATAACCGGGAAGATAAACGTTAACCCAAAACCGTTATGAATTCATTTGTAGTCATCTTTGGCTTCCAGCTTACTGTGAGCATAGTGGAAATATTAATTTTCCAGATCGGGGCAATTATTCTGGGCTTTTCCATCCATTTTTTCTGGACCAGCAGCAAAAATCCGCCGCCTTCCAACGCTGAAAGGCCCGTTTTGGCAGGTTCCAGCCTCAATCCAGGTAACGAATGGCGCCTCAAATATGTAGAAGAAGTTGAATCAAGGCAAAAGCTTGAAAAACAGATGCGTCGTGATCTTGAGATGACCCGCGACAACGAGAGCCTGCTGATCATAGAATTGGAAGAAACAAAAAAAGAAATAATAAGGCTGGAAGAACTCTCAAGACCGAAGGAGGAAACCAGTGATCAACAGGAGAAGACTTACCTGGATCAACTCCATGTTGCACACAATAACCTGCATGAACACAATCAGCATGTCTCAAGACTCCTTGGTCAAATCGACCTGCTTAAGGAATCTGAACGCAGGCACCTGAATACCCAGAAGGTTAATGAGGAATTACACGCCAACTTGCATGAACTTCGCAAGAATCTTTTTGAGAAAGAAAATGAGCTCAGGATGATCAGGCAGCAACAGCACCTCACCACGGAGATACAGGAGCGACTTGACAAAGCCTATAGTGACTTTAATGGTTTGCAGGAAAATATCTCAAAACTTAAGACTTATATAGCCAAACCGGAAAACCGGAGCTTTGAATATGAGGATCTGCAACAGTCTTTTTTCAGACTCACCTCCGAGTTTGATGGATTGAAGCTCAGGCAACAATCAATGCTGGAAGAGAATCAGCGCCTGTCTATATTGTTAGCCGATGCCGATGACAAACTCAGGGAATCTAATTTTCAAAGGCAGCAACTTCACAAAAAAGTAACCTTCCTTGAAGAAATGAACCGGGATCTTCAGCAGTTAACTGAACAAAACAAGAAACTTGACAACCAACTAAAAAGGGTAACCGATATCGGCAACATGATGGATAGGAAAGACTAACCAATCGTCAATCCCTGGTAAATCCCAGAAATGAACCATCCGGCTGTATATTCCTGATAAATCCCGGATATGTACTAACCTCTGGTCAATCGCCCGTAAATCCCGAAATGGAATTGTAGTCTATAGCGGAACCTGAAGGATAGTGTGATATCAGTTCCTCTCAAAAGTCAGGTAATCAGTATCGCCATTGCCACCGCTTACATGCTGCAGCCTGATCTTCGTACCTGTATTTTCAATAACCAGCCAGTCTTCACTTAGTTCCTCAAAAGCGGAAGGGCTTGCAAAAGCGAGCACCAGTTTTGATTTTGAGTTATCGGTGCCCGTGGCCCAGGAACCTACAACAGTCGAAGATCCTTTAACTACTGTTACTGCATTGTTTGCGCTGAATGTAAACGTGTAGCCTGTAAATGTTGAGGTCTGATCCCTGTTATCTTCAATGAAACTGGTTACTCTCCAGGTGCCGGAAGTAGCGACAGTGCTGAGCTGTGCAGGAGAAGACGGGTCATCATCATTTTTGTTACAGGCGATTAATGTCGTTAATGATAAAAAAAGAAAGGTTAGCAATTTTGTGTTCATACCGGTAATTTTTATATTGGTATTTTTTTGTCCTGGATTTGTTTGAAAATCTTTTTTAATTGTTTACATACATTTCAATGTTATACCTCTAATTATACGGGTGGAATGAATAAAAGGTTCCTGGTAATAGCAACTACTTTTGAAATTTCTTTTCAAAAAACAGCGAATGATGATAGTTTGACCGTAACATAATATTGATAACAGATACCTGATTGTATGTAATTTTAGGGTCTATGACATCAATTGCAGATATCCGGAAAGATTATAAATTACAATCACTGAATGAAGAGGATACCGGCTCGCCATTCGAACTATTCGAAAAATGGTGGAAAGAAGCTTTAGCGGCGCAGATTGAAGAAGTGAATGCGATGACCCTTGCTACTGCATCAGCAGATGCGGTGCCCTCGGCAAGGATTGTATTACTTAAAGGATATGATCAGAAAGGTTTCGTCTTTTTCACAAATTATAATAGTTTCAAAGGTCAGCAACTGGAAGAAAACCCGAGGGCATCCCTGGTATTTTTCTGGAAAGAATTGGAACGCCAGGTTAGGATCACCGGTGTTGTTGCAAAAATTTCCGATGAAGAAAGTGATCAATACTATTTCAGTCGTCCTGAGGGATCAAGGCTGGGTGCCTGGGCTTCGCCTCAGAGCCAGGTAATAGAAAATCGTCAATGGCTCGAAAATAATGAAAAGCAGTTCCGTGATAAATTTGCGGGACAGCCGGTACCAAGACCACCGCACTGGGGCGGATACCGGGTAAAGCCAGTCAGTTTTGAATTCTGGCAGGGAAGAGCCAGTCGCCTGCACGACCGGCTACAGTTTGGTCTGTTAAGCGACGGCGTCTGGCAGCTTGAGCGACTTGCTCCATAAACCGCAAACCGTTAGATAAAAGTTTACGAAATGGATGATAAATAGTTGCTTAAATACAACCCATATCACTCAAGTGAAGAGGCCGCTGCTCCACCCTGAAGTGGAGAAGTTGATACTCAATCTGAGCTGAACTGTCTTATGGTTTCAACCTGAGGGAATAACAACAAGGGCAAAGCAACTATAATAATATCATCAACTATCCGGTACAACAATCAACCCCGAAATATCATCAACTATCCCGTACATCAATCAACCCCGAAGGGGTTGACTTCGCATAACCCGGGGTGAAACCCCGGGGTCACCAGCCAAAAAAACCAGCCGAAGCTGGTCATAAACAAGGTAAACAGCCGATATTTATTAAGCCTCTTTTTTCTTAGCTACTTTCTTTGCTCTTGCAGGTCTTGATTTACCGAATGACCCTTTGAATGTTTTTCCTTTTTTGGTTTTTTTATCTCCTCTGCCCATGTTGAATGATTTTATGAAACGAAGTTATTCTATTTGTGTTTATTCAAAAATAAAAAAAGCTCCGGTACTTCGAATAGTCTAAGTAGCGGAACTTTTGGATGCAGTGCATCAAACTCATAATTTGGCTTGCAATTCTTTGCCAGCTTTGAAGCGTGCAACTTTTTTAGCCTTGATTTTGATGACAGCTCCGGTTTGAGGATTGCGGCCGTTACGGGCAGCTCTCTTAGAAACCGAAAAAGTTCCGAAACCAACAAGCGTTACTTTACCACCACCTTTCAGTGTTTTAGTAACAGCTTCAACAAAAGAATCTAATGTAGCGTTTGCTTGTGTCTTTGTAAGGCCTGCATCGTCAGCGAGCTTTGCGATTAATTCAGCTTTGTTCATAGTGTAATATTTTTATTTACTTTAAGCATGACAAATTTAGAAGCTTTTTCATATACACAAAACTTTTGTGCAATTATTTTAGAAGATTGAAAATTTGCTAAAAACCGCAATGGATAAGGATTATATGAGAAAATTTCAGGATTCTGATGCAGGTTCTGATCTGGCTGTGCCACCAAAAGCCGCCACCAGCAAGGGTTTCAGAGATCGGTAGCTGAAATGCTTGCCTGTACTGGGTTTGAGATTAATGTACAACTTTTTTCCTATTGCGTAAGGTTAAAATATTCTTATCCACAATTAGTTAATAACTTCCATCAGGCTACTGAAAGAAATCTCATGATCCCCCCACCTGTTTCTGACTTTCTCCCTTAGCCCTGGCGCAAAATGCTGGATATAACGGTCATAGTTTTCCTGGTTATCGAGATAATACTGAACTGCAAAAGTGGGTCCGTCAATGTCGTCAACATCCATTAAACGCACCAGCTGATACTTTAAAAACAATCCTGTTTCCAATATTTCCATGATATGCTCTGTAAGCATCCAATCTATCCATTTGTCCTGAATCTGCCAGCTGACCTTCGAAGTAACATTATAAATGAACATTGTTATAAGATTAATAAGTCCCGATATCAGTTTTTCAATTCCAGGTATATCGGGCAGTGATCGCTATGTTTAATATCAGGGTAGATCTCGGATGAAACCAGCTGGTTTTTTAACGGGCTTGTTACATTGATATAATCTATCCTCCAGCCTTTATTCTGGGCACGAATGGTTGGAAAACGCTGTGTCCACCAGCTATACCTGTGAGGTTCAGGATGAAATTCACGGAAAGTATCGATCCATCCACTTTCAAAAAGTTTATCCATCCAGGCCCTTTCTTCCGGTAAAAACCCGGTTGATTTTTTATTTCCTTTCGGATCATGGATATCCATTTCTTTGTGTGCAATATTGTAGTCGCCACAAAGAATCAGTTTGGGATGAGTCTTCTTCAGCTTTGTAACGAATTTATAAAATTCATCGAGCCATTTGTATTTGAAATCCTGGCGGTCATCTCCCGAAGTGCCAGATGGAAAGTAGGCATTGATAAGTCGCAGTTCTCCAAAATCCATTTGAAGAACACGTCCTTCATCATCGCTTACCGCATGACCGTTGCCATAGATAACATTGTCCGGTTTAATTTTTGTAAACACGGCAACACCGCTGTAACCTTTTTTCTGTGCTGAAAACCAGTAATCCTCATACTTAAGATTGCTGAATAAATTCAGGTCGACATTATCGCGGAGTGCCTTGGTTTCCTGTACGCAAATAATATCGGCAGGATCTGTTTTGAGCCATTCAATAAATCCTTTATTGATAGCTGCACGAATGCCGTTTACGTTATAACTGATGATACGCATGCTTTGTCTTTTATTAATTATATTGAAAGTCAATAATAATATTGAATAATATTGGCAGGCAATTTACATACTTCAATGAAAGCACAGACGATAAAAAAAATACAACCGATAATTCCCGCCAAACAACAGGTTTACCTTGACGGGCCGCAAAGCCGTGAACATGAGCTGGGGTTCGCGTGGCGGGTGTTTAAGCAACTTATCAAGGGGATGAGGACACTGCATTTTGTCGGACCTTGTATCACGGTATTTGGCTCAGCAAGGTTCGATGAAAAACACAAGTATTATATAGCGGCAAGGGAATTTGGTAAACGGATTTCAGAAATCGGGTTTACAACGATGACAGGGGGAGGGCCAGGTATAATGGAAGCCGCAAACAGGGGTGCTTTTGAAAATAATGGTAATTCAGTAGGCTGTAATGTTCAGCTTCCATTTGAACAAAAGCCTAATCCCTACATGCAGCATTCCATCACGTTTGAGCACTTCTTTGTAAGGAAAGTGCTGCTGAAAAAGTATTCCTATGCATTTATTATTATGCCCGGCGGTTTTGGTACGCTCGACGAATTCTTCGAAACGCTTACGCTGATTCAAACTAAAACGATGACCCAATTTCCCATCGTAATCTATGGAACCGAGTACCATAAGGACCTGATTGAATACTGTAATTACCTGGTAGAAGCAGGCACCATCTCCGCAGCTGATATGAAGCTTGTATTGCTCACCGATAACATCGATGAAGCAATGCAACATATCCTTACATATATAACCGGCAATTATAAAGTCAAACCACGAAAAAAGAACTGGTGGTTATTTGAAAAACGATAACCTGACTGGTGTCCCACTGCGGATTGTTTTATGTATCTCTGCTATCGAGTCAACATAATTCACCAGGTCCCTTAATTTTTCTTCAGGGCATTTGGACTCAATGCTAACATTATATTCAATGTTATTACCTGGTTCACCTTCTCCACCAAATTCACCTGTGACGGTAACATCGACAGATTCGATATCTATATTTCGTTTGGATGCTTCCCGGTAGATGTCATTGCAAAAGCAGGTGGCAATAGCGAGGAACAACAATTCGCCGCCGTTTACAGCTGAACCTTTACCATTTGCTTTAGAAGGGATAATGATTGTTTTTTCATTTCCTTCAGTCGCTACTGCGGCCTCATTTTTATCACGACTATTCTTAAGATTAGCTGAAATAAACATGGTATTACAACTTAATTGCCAGGGTTAGAATAGTGGAAAATAAAGTTAACTATCATATTCCAGTATCGGTCTCAACCATCTTTCCACTTCTTCAAGTGGCATTTTTTTTCTCCTCGTGTAGTCTACCACTTGGTCCTTTTCTATCTTGCCAACACCAAAATATTTGCTTTCAGGATTTGCCAGGTACCAGCCGCAAACCGAGGAGGCCGGGAACATAGCCAGTGATTCTGTCAGTATTATTCCTGCATTTTTCTCCGCCTGCAGCAGTTCAAATAATTTATATTTTTCTGTATGATCGGGACAAGCCGGATAACCTGGTGCCGGCCGGATACCCATATACTCTTCTTTTATAAGTTGTTCGTTGGTCAGGTGTTCTTCGGTTACATAACCCCAATCCGATGTTCTCACCTTTTTATGGAGGAATTCAGCAAAAGCTTCTGCAAGCCTGTCTGCAAGGGCCTGGAGAGTGATTTTATTATAGTCATCCAATTGCTCTTCAAACCTTTTGATATGTTTGTCGATACCATGAATAGACACAGCAAATGCACCAATATGATCCTGCTTACCGGTAGATTCCGGTGCAATGAAATCGGCCAGTGATAAGTTTGGCTGGTCAGCTGTTTTCTTAATCTGTTGCCTTAAAAATTCGAGTTCTACTGATTTGTCGCCATCTTTCAGATGTACAGTATCCTTCCCGTCGGAATTTGCCGGCCAGAAACCGATTACACCCTTTGCCTGCAACCACTTTTCATCAATGATTGTTTTCAACAGCTTTTGTGCATCATTATAAAGTTTGGTTGCTTCAGTACCAATAACTTTATCGGTAAGAATCTGCGGGAATTTTCCATGAAGCTCCCAGGCAATAAAAAATGGTTGCCAGTCAATGAACTCACTTATCTCTTTCAGATCGTGATTATCAAAAACCTTAATCCCTGTGTAGCTGGGCTTAACCGGTGTAAATACATCCCAGTTTATTTTAGTTTTATTTTTTTGAGCATTTTCGAGAGAAAGATATTGCTTGGCCGATTTCTTATTGCTAAAATCTGTTTTGAGTTTGCTGTATTCAGATTTCAGCTTGTCGAGAAAAGCCGGTTTATTGTCTTTGTTCAGAAGCGTTCCTACTACGGTTACACTGCGTGAAGCATCAAGTACATGCACGACTCCGAGTTCATACTCTGGTGCGATCTTCACCGCTGTATGCATTCTTGAAGTGGTAGCTCCTCCGATAAGCAGGGGCAAATGAAAATCTCTCCTTTTCATTTCCCTCGCAACATTCACCATTTCATCAAGTGAAGGTGTAATGAGACCACTGAGCCCGATAATATCAACGTTTTCCCTTTTGGCTGTTTCAAGAATTTTTTCAGTTGGTACCATCACCCCAAGATCTATGATATCATAACCATTACATCCAAGTACAACACCAACAATATTTTTTCCGATATCATGCACATCACCTTTTACGGTTGCCAACAAAACCTTTGCAGCGCCACCGGACTCATCATTTATAGTACCTGCAGCGGCATGTGCGGCCCGACGATCGGCTTTTTCCTGTTCAATATAAGGTGTAAGTATTGCAACTGATTTCTTCATTACCCTTGCGCTTTTTACTACCTGCGGCAGAAACATCTTTCCGCTACCAAACAAATCACCCACCACATTCATTCCGTCCATCAACGGGCCTTCAATCACATCAAGCGGCTTTGGATATTTGACCCGGGCTTCTTCTGTATCTTCATCTATATAGTCAGTGATCCCATTAACGAGCGCATGTTTAAGTCTTTCCTCAACAGATGTGGTTCTCCACTTTTCATCTTTTACCTCAACCTTTCCTTTGGCTTTAACGGTCTCAGCAAACTGTATCAGTTTTTCAGTTGCTTCGTTATTATCATTGTTACGGTTAAGCAACACATCTTCACAAAGATCACGCAGGGTTGGTTCGATCTCATCATAAACTACCATCTGGCCCGCATTTACAATACCCATGTCCATACCGGCCTTGATGGCATAGTAGAGAAACACGGAGTGCATGGCTTCACGAACATGTTCATTGCCCCGGAAAGAAAATGATATGTTACTAACCCCACCGCTGATCTTGGTGAGTGGCATCAGTTTTTTTATTTCAGCAGTGGCTTCAATAAAATCAACTGCATAGTTGTTATGTTCTTCAATACCCGTTGCTACTGCAAAGATGTTTGGATCGAATATGATATCCTGGGGATCATAACCAACATCCTCTACGAGAATTTTATAAGCACGGTGGCAAATTTCAACCTTTCTTTCCTTTGTATCTGCCTGGCCCTTTTCATCAAAGGCCATTACTATCACAGCCGCTCCAAAACTCTTGCACACATATGCCTGTTCGATAAATTTCTCAACTCCTTCTTTCATGGAGATTGAATTAACGATACAACGCCCCTGTACACATTTCAATCCTGCTTCAATGATGCTGAATTTGGAGGAATCGATCATGATAGGGATCCTCGCTATATCCGGTTCGCTCTGCACCAGGTTAAGGAAAGTCGTCATCGCCTGCACACCTTCCAGCAGGGCATCATCCATATTTACGTCAAGCACCATAGCGCCGCTTTCAACCTGCTGGCGGGCAACACTAAGCGCTTCTTCATATTTATTATCGCGTATGAGACGCGCAAATTTCTTTGATCCGGTTACATTGGTACGTTCACCAACGTTTACAAAATTAGTCTCTGGCCTTACTACAAGTGGTTCAAGTCCGGAGAGCCTTAAGTACGGTTTTATAACTGTAGACATAATACTTTCTTGGGTCAATATTGATAGGGATTAGACAAGCGTTTCTTCAAGCACAGGTAACTGTCTTGGGGCAAACTTTTTTACGTTGTCCGCAATATGTTTTATATGATCAGGTGTGGTGCCGCAACAACCGCCTACGATATTTACATAACCTTCTTTTGCCCATTCTTCCAGGAAATGTGCTGTTTCATGTGGTTCTTCGTCGTATTCACCCATTGCGTTTGGTAAACCGGCATTTGGATAAGCAGAGGTATAGCAAGCGGCGATCTGGCTAAGCTCAGCGATATGCGGACGCATATCAGAAGCTCCCAAAGCACAGTTCAGACCAATGCTCAATGGTTTTGCATGCATAACCGAAACATAAAAAGCTTCAAGTGTTTGTCCGCTGAGTGTACGGCCGGATGCATCTGTGATTGTACCGCTGATCATAATAGGCAATTCTTTCATATTGTTCTGGCGAAAGAAATTTTTTGCCGCGTAGATAGCACCTTTTGCGTTAAGTGTATCAAATATCGTTTCGATAAGAAGTATATCTGCACCGCCGTCTACAAGTCCCCTGATCTGTTCGGTATATGCAGTAGCCACTTCATCAAATGTCACTGCCCTGAAACCAGGATTGTTTACATCCGGCGAAAGACTGAGTGTTTTATTTAATGGCCCGATTGCACCCGCAACAAAGCGTGGCTTCTCAGGATTTTTTTCAGTGTATTCATCAGCAGCTTTGCGTGCCACTTTTGCTGAAGCAACATTCAGTTCGTATGCTATTGATTGCATATCATAATCTCCCTGTGCTATAGTGGTAGAGCTGAAAGTATTTGTTTCAATGATATCAGCACCGGCTTCAAGATATTGTTTGTGGATCTCTTCGATTATCTGTGGCTGGGTTATGCTTAACAGGTCGTTGTTGCCCTTTACATCTGTATGCCAGTCTTTAAATCGTTCGCCCCTGTAATCAGCTTCTTCCAGCTTATATCTTTGGATCATGGTGCCCATGGCTCCGTCGATTATCAAAATCCGTTTTTCGAGTTCTTTTCTGATGTTTCGCATTACCGCTCCTTTTTTCGTGATTAATAAACATTTTCCTGGCTGGCATTTGCTTTTAGAACACAGGCATGCCGGGAAAATCTAAATCATTGAATAACCGAATAATAAACGTTGGGAAACAAATGCGTGGGAGCGTTTCTTGGCGTTTATTAGTTCAATTTATCCCGCAAGCTGTGCTGCGGGACTCACGGGCCGAACAATAAACAAAATCCGCCCGTAAGAATATGCAAAGGTAATAAAATGTATCTAAATTCAAAGCAATGACTGGCCGGGACTTTGGGGAAGCCAGCCTATTAATGTTCTAAACCGGCCAGGTAAGCGCTATTTTGTAACATAACTTTCCACTGGCAGGCGGTTGGTGATTGACCGGGCCAATGTCATTTCATCTGCATATTCAAGCTCGCCACCAAAAGCGATCCCCCTGGCAATGGTTGTAACCTTTACGCCCAGCGGATTTAACTTTTTCTGTGTATAATATATGGTCGTGTCGCCCTGGATATTAGGGTTAAGGGCAAAAATTACTTCCTGGGTTGATTCTTTCTGTACCCTTGCTACCAATGATTCGATAGTGAGCTGATCCGGACCAATTCCGTCCAGCGGACTGATAATACCTCCGAGAACATGATATAGTCCATTGTATTGCTGGGTACTTTCGATGGCTATCACATCCCTGATGTTTTCGACCACGCAGATCATCTCCTGTTTCCTCATCCTGTTCGAACAAATTGAACAGATTTCCCCATCCGACACATTGTGACAGCGTTGACAGAACCGGATGTCCTTACGCATTTTGATAATGGTTTCTCCAAATCCCTGCACAATGCCTTCATCCTGCTTCAGTAAATGCAGCACAAGCCGCAAAGCTGTCTTTTTTCCGATACCGGGAAGCTTCGCAAATTCATTCACTGCATTTTCAAGTAAGGCCGAAGAGAACTGCATAACGCAAAGATAATTTGGTTACAGGGTTATTTCAATATCATTATCGATATTGGCCCTGATATTAACCTTCCGTTGTACAGGCACTACTTTTTCAGGCTGGCGGCGGTTAATAAAGAAACTACCGGGATCCCATTTCCCGTTTTTATTTTCATCGTAAAGAATGCGAAGCTCATATTCGCCCGGGTTGAATAACCTCGAGTTGAATTCGCGGTTGTTTCCAAAAACATAAGTATAGACGACGGCATCATTCTGCACAAACTGCAGCACAGGATTACGAGCCGGGTCAAGATTAGGGAAACGCATCCTGACCAGCCCATAGTCGGTTTCTTTTTTAGTACGGAACGAAATAGTGTCAGTTCTCGGAAGTTTTCGTCCTGAACTATCGACTGCAAATTCCTTATCCAGAACAAGATTATAAGCCGTGTTTTCTGTCCAGGGATAAAAGATTGCTATGCGTTTTCCGCTGGTATCTCTCAAAAAACGGTAGTTATTTAACGGTTCAAATTTTTCGTTTGCCAATATTACCTTGCTTGAATCGAATTGCCTGAGCGAATCCAATGGAAAAAGTAAATGGAATGTATCAGACGGAAGTAAGCCAAGCTGGCTACCGGTAAGATTGGTCTGAACCCTTAATAGCCGGTCAGCTATAGCTGCATTTCCTTTTAGTGCAGGCTTAGGCTGGGCAGTCGGTCGCCTTATGGTCGGGCGCGCTGTATCTTTTTCCAGGTAGGCATATAAGATGATATTTTCCGGGGGATCAATACTAGATACAAGGGTATCATAAAATGCAAAAAGCTGTGTTGGGGAAGTATATCTTCTGCCTCCGCTTTCATCTTTAAATGCATACAGGGCATAAGTGTCAGCTGGCAAATTTCGAAACACAAAGTTTCCCTTGCTATCAACCTTAGTTGCATAACGCGGGCGATCGCGAAGTGCGGAATCTGCAAAGTTTTTATGCAATACTACAACTATTGTAGTATCAATTTTGCCACTTTCGGCTATAATAACATTGCCTGGAATAGTTAATGAATCAAGTGCGCTGCCGGTTGAAAATAAATAGGTAAAATTTTTGTACGGGTTGCCTTCATTAATATCCCTGATTGCATCACCAAAGTTGAGTGAATAGGTGGTGTTAGGTTCGAGTGTATCCCTGAGGGTTATAGTAACCTCCCGTAATTTATTTTGCACCGTGGGTGTAATTTTTGGCACGGGCGTTACCAACAGGTTTTGCTGAATATTCTCCAGCTGCACATATTCGTTGAAGGAAAGTGTGATCTTTTTACCTTTAAAATTAGTGGTAGAATCCTTTGGGTTTGAATTCAGCAGGATTGGTGGTAATGAGTCTCTTGGCCCGCCTGTCGGGGGAATTACATTCGCGCAACCCGACCCACCAATCATACCAGATAATACAAATGCACAAATCAGGGTAAAAAATACAAAACTATTTTTTTTCATACTGTTCCAATGCGGATTACAAACTTAATGGGTTTGAGTGGATAATAATTGTTTTGACAAAAGCTTAGCATTTCAGTACAGGGGAATCTATTCATCTTCATCCACACTAATATCATGCAAGGCAATGGCAAGGTTATTAGTCTTCACAAACTCACACCAATGACAATCAGGTTTGCCACAACCTGTGTAGAAATCATGGGCCTGTATCTTTTGCCAGGTTTCTACGATTTGTTTTGTTACAGTTGTAATGTCTTCCGGGTTTATGATCACCTTAATCTTCTGATAGTTTTTCTTTTTATCGGGTTCGATAAAATCAAATTCGGTGCTTGCAACCTTCCATTCCTTTCTTTCATAATTATCAACCAGGATCTTATAAAAAACAGCCTGGCGCCAATAGTCCCCGCCGTTGGGATCTTTATCGTTCGGTCCTTTCAGTTTTGGTTTTGCATTGTCGGGATCACCGGTTTTATAATCGACTACGTTTACCAGCTTACCATCGAACTCAAGTTTATCAAGTTTGCCTTTCAAAGGCACATCCTTAATAGCGACCTGCCTGATGTTCCTTTCAACAGAAACCACCTTGCTCCAGCTGTTTATATATTTATCATAATAATCCGTCAATATCTGGAATCCATATTCAAGCCTGCGGTCAAACTGTTCTCTTGTAAAACTTTCACGGTGGCGATGCATGTACCATTCAAAGTCAGTGAGAAATTCTTCTTTGGAAGGAAACTGATCATTACGTTGCTGCATTTTTTCAAACAGCATTTGTAATGCATGGTGTGCGGCCGATCCGAATTCTGTTGCTTCATTTTTGGGTGAAGGTATCCGGACCAGGTTTTTGAAATAAAACTCAAGCGGGCACTTAAGATAGTTGTTCAACGCAGTGACGCTCATAACAAACTTCTCAAGCATGGCATGAAGAAATTCTTCCTCCACATGACCTATCTCAGGCGCACGGTTTTCAGCGAAAGATAAAACCTGGAATTCAAGTATAACCGACTTATCCATAATAACCTTCTGGGTCGGAATGATGTGGCGATCCTGTATTTCTGCAATAAACATGGAGGGCTCCAGCTCCCGTCCATCGTTACGGAAACGGCTATACGACATCTGCAGATGTTGTTCTGCCCGGGTTAGGGCTACATAAAATAATCTTCTTAACTCCTCATCATCATTGGCGTTGCTTACCGTGGAAAACATGTTATCGGGGTAACTATAACCTCCGCCTGGTTTTCTCTTCTTCTCCCAATAAGCAGAATTACAACCCAGTACAAACACGTGTTGAAACTCCAGTCCCTTGGAACCATGGGCTGTCATAAGATTAACTCCCTTATCATTACCGCTCACCTGTACCAATGGAAGTACAAGCTCTTCTTTTTCCATCAGGTTGAATATGTTTACGAGCTCAGCCAATCTTAGTTTCGGATTCCTCCTGGTCTCCTCCTTTACAAAATCAAACAGTGAAGTTACTACCTGCATGAGCCAGACTTTCTCCGGATCCTGCATAATATGCCTGAGGACGCCCGCTTCCCTGATTATATTTTCCAATAGCGTTTGCAGGGTAACGTTAGGAACGTTTGCAATAAGCTTTTCCATTACAGTTCCGGCAAATTTCAATTTCTCATTGAAAGGTTTTGCAAACAGGTCCGCTGGTGGTTGGGTTGATTTTTCAAGAAGTAATTTGCGGAGCGAAGTTTTTTGTGAACCGAATTTTTTATCAGCTACTTCGATCGACAGTTTTGCAATTTCTATCGGTGGTATTCCGAACCAGTCAAAATGGAGGATTTCAAATAACATTTCATCTCCACCAAATGGTGTTTCCAATTCAGCAGCGAGATATTTAAAAAACAGGATGATTTTAGCGGCAACGGGTATCTGCAGGATATTCACATCCCGTTTGCTATAAACGGGTATCCCTCTTAGTTTGAAATATTGTGCAAGGTCTTCGCCGTATCTGTTCTCTTTATAAATGATCCCGATCCGTCCGGACGCAACACCTTCGCTGATCAGCTTTTCAGCCTGGAGAGTTATATCAATCATCTCCTGGTGCTGTGATTCATATTCTTTGATGATTGGAAGATGAGTCAGGCTATTGATGGCAAGATTTGATGCCTGGAGATCCTTTGAAAGCCCGCTCATCTTAGTGACTAATCTGCCCGTATTTCGATCTATCAATGTTTTAGATATATCAAGGATCGGTTGAATTGACCTGTAGTTATTCGTAAGCACGATAGTGAGCAGGTCCTTATATGTTTCTGTGAATGCAAGCATGTTGTCGATATTTGCACCCTGGAAACGGTAGATACTCTGGTCGTCATCACCCACAACAAAAACATTGGGCTTGTCCCAGTAGTTGATCAATAGCTGGACAAGTAAGTTTTGAGTACCGCTGGTATCCTGGTATTCATCAACCAGGATATAGAGGAATTGTTCCTGGTATTTCCTTAACAGTGAATCGTTTTCCCTGAAAGCTTTGATGACCCAATTGATCATATCATCAAAATCATAGCGGTTCCGTGATCGCATAAGTTCCTGGAAACGGTCGAACTCATTTACTGCGGCGCGAAGCTTTTCCATGCGCTCCTTTGCTTCATCCAGTTTGTCTTTTTTAAGATCGCCGGCCTTGTATTGTTTGGTCGCTTTTTTATAAATGTATTCTTCGCGGGTTGGTAAACTCTCGAGATAACTGGTGATCTTTTCGTCGATGAAAGCCGGGGTCCAACCTTCACGTTTCATGGTGCTGAACAGCGATTGCAGGTTGCGGATCTCGTAGTATACATCCCCCCTGTATCTTTTTAGCGGATGGTTTTTTGGGAAGGTATCGATCAGTTCCTTGAATAATGCTATTTTTTCAAGTTCCGAAACCGGGTCCATTGAAGTTTTTTCAAACAGGGAAAGATTATCCTGGATCACATCATTACAAAATGCATGGAAAGTATAGATCCGGACTTTGTAGGCATCGGGGCCGATGAAAGATAATAATCTTCTCCTCATGGCTACTACACCGGCTTCTGTATAGGTAAGACAGAGAATATTATCGGGGGCGGTATCAGTTTCCAGCAAAATCTTCCCGATTCTTGCACTCAGGATCTGGGTTTTGCCGGTGCCGGGGCCTGCGATCACCATCACCGGGCCCTCAATGGTATTTACGGCTTTTTTTTGTTGGTCATTGAGTTGTTCAAAAGTTTCACGGAATTTTTCATTGAGTTTGTCAGATAAGGCCATGTTGCAAAGGTAAAGGGTATACTTCACAACCGCCGACGGTGGGTTAGTTTACATAGTGCCGGGATGTACCGCCCGGTATTCACCTAAGTACTTCCCCTTACTCATTGATACCATGCATGTTATATACCCAGGTATTATTTTTGGAATTATTCCTTATTCTGGAATATTTTTTCATCATTTGCGTTTATAGCTTCAAGTCCATACCCAAACCATGAAGAACCCAAATTCTCTCAAAATTTTCATCCTGGAAGATGATGTCTGGTACGGTTCCATGCTGAACCATTACCTTTCACTCAATCCTGATTACGAAGTTCGTCGCTTCGAAAGTTCCAAAGCATTTTTTGGTGCACTACATGAGAAACCAGATGTGGTTACACTCGATTATTCCCTTCCAGATATGGATGGTGGCGAGGTCCTGAAAAAGATCCGCGAGGTTCATCCAGACATCCAGGTTATTATTATATCCGGCCAGGATGATGTGGCAACCGCTATCAGCCTGTTGAAAAACGGGGCCTTCGATTATATCGTCAAAGACGATGACACCAAGGACCGCCTCTGGAACATACTTGCACACCTGAAAGAAATAGATGGACTGCGCAAGGAAGTGGAACAGCTAAAGGAACAGGTTGGAAAAAAATATGATTTTTCAAAGTTCCTGATCGGAAAAAGTGATGCCATTGAGCGGGTATTTGCGTTGGTTGAAAAAGCATCCAAAACAAATATCACGGTTTCTATATCCGGTGAAACGGGCACGGGAAAGGAGATGGTGGCAAAAGCCATCCATTACAATTCCGAAAAACATAAAAAGCCATTCGTTCCTGTGAATGTTGCGGCTATTCCAAAAGACCTTATAGAAAGTGAATTGTTCGGCCATGAAAAAGGAGCATTTACGGGGGCGGTTACCCGAAGAATTGGCAAGTTCGAGGAAGCCAACGGTGGTACATTGTTCCTGGATGAGATTGGGGAAATGGATATCAACCTGCAGGCTAAACTCCTGAGGGTTTTGCAGGAAAGAGAGATTACCAGGATCGGTGGAAATGAAGTAGTGCCCATCAACGTTAGAATCATTGTTGCCACGCATAAAAATTTACTGGACGAAGTACAAAGCAAAAACTTCAGGGAGGATCTTTATTATCGACTGATAGGTCTGCCTATCCATCTTCCACCGGTTCGTGAACGCGGTAATGATATCGTTATCCTGGCCAAACATTTTATGGATCAGTTTTCAAAAGAAAATGGTGGAGATAAGAAAATACTGGATGCTGATGCACAGCAAAAGTTGCTTGGCTACGCTTTTCCCGGTAACGTTCGTGAACTGAAGTCAGTAATGGAACTGGCCTGCGTTATGACCGATGGGGAAACGATAGCAGCGGAACATATATCTATCAATACCACAGCTAAAGTAGCTGATCTGATGAATAAAGAAAGGTCGTTGAAAGAATATGAGATCCAGATTATTCAGCATTACCTGGACAAATACGATAAAGATGTTTTACTGGTAGCTAAAAAACTTGATGTCGGGAAATCCACGATCTATCGTATGATCCAGGCAGGCGAGCTAAAGGCCAGGTAATTATAATGCTTCAACTAAATTGACAATGTGCACCCAGGCGTGAATACTCAGAATACTATAGAAACCCTTCACCGGATCATCGTGGAAAAACTTGCGGGCTCAGAAACCGAAACTTCCCTTAGAAATAAAATTAATGGGATAACCGAGATCAGCCAGGAATTGGTTGGGCTCAAATTAGAGGAGCAAAGAAAGTTTTATGAAGATGTACTTGATAACATTCCAACGGATCTCGTAGTATTTAATACAAATCGTGAATATCTTTTCGCTAACCAGACTGCCATCAAAGATCCGGTAGTAAGAAAATGGCTGGTTGGAAAAAGGGATGAAGACTATTTTCTACTCCGCAAGCTACCGGCAGAAATGCTTGAGAAGAGAGTAAAGATGTTGGATGCAGTTTTGGAGACCTCAGAGGAAATCAAATGGGAAGAGGAATTTATTTTGAAAGATGGTAGTCTCCAGCATCAGCTGCGTTGCTTATATCCTGTATTTGATGAATCCGGGAATTTAAAATTGCTGATTGGTTATGGATTCGATATAACTGAACAAAAACGGATTGAAGAACAGATCCAGAGAAGCGAAAAAAGATATCGTGACCTCTTCAATTATAGCCAGGCGCTGATCTGCACACATGATATGACTGGCAGGATGTTATCTGTGAACCCAGCTATCTGCGAATTACTTGAATTTTCAGAAGATGAAATGGTCGGCAGACTTGTCTCTGACTTTATTCCACCTGAGCATGAAAAAGACTTTCAAACTTTATACCTGGATCCTTTGATAAGTGAGGGAAAGTGCAAAGGCGTGTTTTGTGTAATCAGCAAATCCGGTCAACGCATATTTCTTTTATACAAAAATTACAAGGTTGAAGAAGAAGGGTTGGAGCCTTATATCATTGGTTTTTCACAAGATATCACGGATCGGGTAGAATCGGAGAAGGAATTATTGTTAGCAAAAAAAATTACAGAAGATACGTCGAGAGCAAAAGAAGTGTTTCTTGCCAATATGAGTCACGAGATAAGAACACCAATGAACGGTGTTCTCGGTTTTGCAAGCTTACTTGTAAAAACGGATCTCAATGAACAGCAAATGGAATATCTGAAAATGATACAGGAATCAGCGAACAACCTCCTGGTGATCGTTAATGATGTGCTGGACCTTGAGAAAATCCTGATGGGCAAACTGAAGTTTGAGCATATTGATTTTCCAATTGCAGAACGTATCGAAATCTGTGTTCAGACCTTTACTTATAAAGCGGAAGAAAAGGGAATTGTATTACAATCATCTATTTCACTGAATCCTGATGTTACTGTTATTGGCGACCCACACCGTCTTGGACAGGTATTGAATAATTTGATAAGCAATGCTATTAAATTTACTGATAAAGGATCGGTTACCATCTGTGCAAACGTCCACGAATCAAGCGAGTCATTGCTCTGGATTGAATTTACTGTAACTGATACTGGTATTGGAATTCCGGTGGATATGCACAGTGAAATTTTTGAACCTTTTATGCAGGCCAACACTGCGGTCACCCGGCAATATGGCGGCACCGGTCTTGGCTTAAGTATTTGCCGAGAGCTCATCCAGTTAATGGGTGGACAGTTATTTGTAGATAGCGAACCTGGAAAAGGTTCTACTTTCAGATTCTTATTGCCATTTGGAATCAGTGTTTATAAACCAAAGAATAAAGACATGTCACGGGAAATTAATTATCAAAGCCTGGGCAAAAGACGGATTTTGGTAGCAGAGGATGTCGAGCTCAATCAGTATCTCGCAAGACATATTATGGAATCGTGGGGATTTGAAGTTGAGATCGCGGTCAATGGCCGGGAAGCGTTGCGAAAGGTGCAGGAAAGCGAATATGATCTTATATTGATGGATATACAGATGCCGGAGATGGATGGTATGCAGGCCACCCAGAATATCAGAGCCCTTGAAAATAAAAAAATATCGCAGATACCAATAGTTGCACTTACGGCAAATGCGCTTAAGGGTGATAGTGAGAAGTACATGGCAGTGGGAATGAATGATTATCTCTCAAAGCCATTTGACGAACCGAGGTTATTCCAGGTAATTTCTAAAAATCTGGTTATAGCAAAATCGCAAATTGCGCAGTCGGAAGATTTTACCGATGGAATAGATTCAACCGCATCCGGGAACTCCGCATCCGGAGCCGCTGGATCCGCAACCTCAGCATCTGCAAACTCTGCATCCGGGACCGCTGTATCAACATCAGCAACAATGGGACCGGCTGAAATAATACAGGCTCCCGGCGAAAAGTTATATAACCTATCGATGGTCGAAGCCATTTCCGGCGGTGACCAGGATTTTGTCAAAAGAATGATTCAGCTTTTCCTCGATACCATGCCTGAAGCTTTGCAAGATATTGAAATGGCTACCGGCGATCAGCGTTGGGAAGGGTTAAGTAAACTGGCTCATAAATTAAAGTCCACCATCGATTCCATGGGTATTGAAAGGTTAAAACAACTGGTACGGACGATCGAAAGCAATGGTAAATCGGGAACGGATACAGGGCAGATCCCTGCTTTGGTTAAGACCCTGGTTGCCACTATGAAACTCTGTATGGACCAGATAAAAAAAGATTACACATTGTAAACATATTGAACCTTGTGATGGTTGTAGTGACGATGTTCAATACATCATCATTATGGCTGTATATTCCTTAAAAAGTGTTCAACGTATTCCCGTACCTGTCAAAGAAATCTGGGATTTTTTTGCGAGTCCCCAGAATCTCCCGGTTCTAACTCCGGCATATTTGGGTTTTAAAGTGATTTCAAAATACCAGGGGGATAAAATTTACCAGGGGCAGATTATCGAATATAAGGTGAGTCCTTTATTTGGGATACCGTTATACTGGATGACTGAAATCACGCATGTTGATCCGTTGAAATATTTTGTGGATGAGCAAAGACACGGTCCATATAACATGTGGCATCATCAGCATCATTTCAAACCAATAGATGGCGGTGTTGAAATGACGGATATAGTGCACTACAAAAATCCTTTATGGATATTCGGCGATCTTGCCAATGTACTGGTCGTAAAAAAGAAATTGAAGGACATTTTTTCCTTCCGTTTTAATTCAGTTGCTCAACGGTTCGGCAAATGGCCGGGGGAACAGATGGTGCTGGAGTTTAGATAAGTCTTGCAGAGGCCAAAGCCCAGGCCGCTACAAAAACCCAGGTACATTCCCGCTACGTAATTATCCCGGAATTCTTGTAATGTATTTTTCGATGTCTTTCAGCTGTTTTACGATTTCAGGAGTGGTTGGCTTAAGTGCCTTTGCCTTACGGAAGAAGTCTTTGGCAGCACGGAATTCGCGTTTATTCATCATGAGTGAGCACATCTGGAGATAAGCAGCAGCTTCGTTTTCCTTATCAGGCAAACCTTTCCTGATCGCCTGGCGGATATAACTTTCAGCCTGTTTGAAATCATTTTTCTGCATATTCAGCATACCCATCTGGAGAAAACTGGCACCTTCCGCTTCTTTCATCGGGATACCCAGATCGATTCCTTTTTTCATGTTCAGCTCTGCACCGACAAAATCCTGTTTCATCATCGCCACGTTGCCTCTCAGGGTATAGTAAACAGAACGGATAGGTTTATAAAGCAGGTTAGGGAATTTGATTGAATTCATCACTTTTTCAGCTCCTTCCATATCACCGGCTTCCATATATTCCTGGATCACACGGAGTGGTCCGAAGAAAAAATGTCCGGCTATCAGAATTATGCCGACCAGGTAAGCAGGAAATGCCGGCCAAAAACTGCCAAACACATTGGCGATAATGCCTATAACTATCAACAGGATACCAATCTGGAGCCTGTAACGAATCAAAATATTATAAAATTTCATATCTGGTATTGAGGGACGCAAAGATATGAAATCGCTGACAGCTAAAACAGCCGATTGGATTGAACAAGTGAAAAATTCATGATAAATTACCCGGTGACAACAAGTGGAAGATTACTATTTCACGTTAAAGAAACATTAGTTTGAAGGAAAAACGCGAAAAACGGTGGAAAGCTTTATTTTTGCCGCCCTGTCGGGGATTTATGTTCTTTTTCCCTTACAGTTTATAAGTAATAAAGATTCAGCCAGGTCCCGTAGTTCAATGGATAGAATAGAAGTTTCCTAAACTTTAGATACAGGTTCGATTCCTGTCGGGACCACTAGATTTTTGATAATCGGTTGTTGTATAATCGTTTATGATCTACATTTTCGTTTGGGTAAAACATTGGTAAAACATATACCAATTCAGTTAAATCTTTGATAGAAATTTTATTTGTTCATAAATAAGCTTTGAACAATTACGCCTCAAAGGTTTAGAGGATATATTGGAAGTTATCCTGATCCGCAGAATGAATCCATCAAATAAATTTGGAAATTAGACTAGATGCCTTACATTTATAAAAATGAGACAGGCCGAAGCCTGCCCCACTTTCGCCTTAGATTAGTATTCTTACATTCCCCAATGCATTAACTAACTCTAGGCACTCTTTAAAAAGGAAAGCTATAGGTAATAGCTTTGCTAGAAACCGGGAAATTCGTTTTCCGGTTTTTCTGTGTCTGAACCATTTTGCCATAATGAAACCTCCTTTGTTGTGGAGTCTCCATGACAGCTGTTTGGAGGACAGAAGCAATCTACCTTTAATGATTTGAAAAAAAAATTATACGTTCGTAATACTTTTTCACATTTTGTTTATTGTAATGTCTGTTCCTATTATATGTAACTAATAGCCACTTAATTAAGAGTAAAATCGAATATTCGATTAGTAGAAACCCTTAGTTAAAATTCTTAAGATATTGCCTGAAGTCATTTTTTAGCATTTATTATCAAAAAAGATATAAATAAATTTAGGTATAAGTAGCAATTTCGCTACTTTTAATCGATGATAGCAAACAACTGATCAAGCAAGTGAAAGCAATTGGTTGCGTATTCGATAGGCAGAACGGAAGTCATAAGATATTTGTTCATCCTAAGAAGTTGAATCACCTTTCAATCCCTGATCATGGAACCAAAGATTTAGGAAAAGGATTGCTGCATGATCTACTGAAACAGGCGGGGCTTAAATAGCCTCCCTGTTTTCTTTAAACTCTAAAAATTTAAACTAAGTACAATGAAACTAGAAATGATCATCGAAAAAGCAGGTGGAAAAGACTTCTCTGGTAGGATAGTGAATAAGGGACACTTTATGCCCAACACGATAGCTCCAGACATTGATACCATCATTAAAAACATTAAAGATCTTATTGAGGATTATCAGCAGCATGGAGGGGATAAAGATCCTTTCTGGAAAAGAGTAAAAACGGATGAGTTGGATTTCACCTTTAGGTATGATATGCAGTCATTCTTTATGAAGCATGATTATCTGAACATAACCAATGTTGCCAAGCTTGCCGGATTGAATCCAGGGCTAGTTAGACAGTATGCGTCAGGTGTGAAACATCCACGTAAGCCTCAAGCTGATAAGATAGCCAAAACTGTTAGGGGGCTGGCCAAGCAGCTTGAGAAAGTAGAGTTAGTTTAAATTGATCCAGAATAGAGCATGAACCAGCCGGAACTCCTGGTTTTTTTTGTCTCATTGGTTAGTAATATCAGAATGAAGCCTCTTGTTAACTGTGCAAAATGGTACAATCAGTTTATCTGCACCATTTTTCGCATCAACACAGAGTTACCAGGTAAGGTTAAATCAAGTGATATTTCTTCAGCTTCCAAGTCATACTCCAATTCCTGCTCAGGTGTCAATCCTGCCACACCTCTGGCTATTTCTTCAGAGTCTGCTTGAACAATGAGGGAATAATAGGTTTCTTGAGTGAACCAGGTGACATGGTACAGTTCCTGCATGGGATTGCTTTTTTGTTTAAACGTTATGCTAATAGTTAATACTAAAATGAAGCTAATACCTCTTTCCAGTCTTGGTATGTGGATTACACTTTTGTAATATCAAAATTTTATGCTATAAAGTTGTATCTGAAGATGAAATAGCTTTTTCTTCTTAGCCTTAGGTTTGGCAAATAATCCAAGCTGACAGCTAGTATTTTTGATATATAACAACAATAAGCCAAAAAAAATGTGCTGGAAATCTCGCTAGAAAAAATAGATTTGCCAAAAAGGAACATTAGTGGATACAATCGAAGCGGGACCGGTAGTTAAAAATTCAGTAAAAAATAAATTAGATAATGCCGACAGACGATTTCATGATTGGTACAGATTTGTTCTTTCCTACCCGCCTCACTTGGTGAGGCATTACATTGAAGAATTTCAATTAACATCGAACGATTTGCTTTTAGATCCTTTTTGTGGAACAGGAACTACTTTGGTTGAAGCAAAGCTCAATAATATTCCATCGATAGGGGTTGAGGCTAATCCAATGGTGCATTTTGCTAGCGAAGTGAAAACAAGCTGGGATGTCAACCCAAAAAGATTGGAAGAAACCTATAAAATTGTTTTAAAAAAAGCCGCAGCGAAACTTAGACGTCAAAAAATCTCTGATGTAATTTCTGAAGGCAATGGTGAAGCTTTAAACCTTAGCCGTTTCACTGAGGAACAGGAAAAAATCTTGCTTAAGGATTCTATAAGCCCCCTTCCCTTACACAAATGCCTAGTTTTACGGGGGGAAATTTCAAAATATGCAAATACTAAATATCATAAGTATCTTCTTCTAGCTTTAGCGAATTCAACAGTTTTCAAATTCAGCAACCTTAAATTTGGTCCCGAGGTCGGTATAGGCAAAATAAAAAAAGACGCTGAAGTCCTCTCTAGTTGGGAAAGTGAGATGGTGAAAATTATTGATGATCTCAAATCTAAATCTAAAGAGGCTACATTGACCAAATCCAAAGTGATCTTAGGAGATGCCCGCAATCTTAAATCATGTTTGCGGGGGAAACGAATTTCAGCAGTAATAACTTCTCCTCCATATCCGAACGAAAAAGATTATTCAAGAACGACAAGATTAGAGTCAGTACTACTTGGTTTTGTCAAGAATAAAGTGGAGCTACAAGCTCTCAAACGTACTCTTGTAAGATCAAATACTAGAAGTGTTTACAAAGGTGACACAGATGGTCAGTATATCCAAGGCTTCACCACTATCCAGGATATTGCGAATCAAATAGAGCAAACTAGAATAGAAATGGGGAAAACATCGGGCTTTGAGCGATTATATCACACTGTCACTCGTTTGTATTTTGGAGGAATGGCTAAACACTTGCTTGACTTGCAGTCAATTCTAAGGCCTAACGCAATGCTTGCTTATGTTGTCGGTGATCAGGCTTCTTATCTTCAAGTAATGATTAGGACGGGCAATTTGATTGCAGAGATTGCGGAATCATTAGGGTATGAAGTTGTCAGGATTGACCTATTCCGGACAAGATTTTCGACAGCTACAAAAAGTGATTTAAATGAAGAGGTTGTCATTCTAAGATGGCCTGGCCTACAAATTTGATAAAATGAAAAAGACAGCTAATACATATTCCCAACTTATTGAAGCTATTTTCTTTGATTACTATAAAAAAGGGATTACAGAAATTCCATTTGAGCGTGAAGAATTAGTTGCAAAGGCGAACCACTTAGAAATTAAGTTACCAAAAAATCTTGGTGACGTACTGTATTCATTTCGTTATCGTTATGCTCTCCCTAAAAAGATTGTGGATACAGCACCGGCATCCAAAGAATGGGTGATAAAAAACACTGGTCGCTCCCAATACAAATTTGTTTTGATTAAGGAAATTGCTATCGTACCAAGCTCTATTTTGTCTGAAACAAAAGTGCTTAATGCTACACCTGGCATTATTGCAAGATATGCTATGAGTGATGAGCAAGCATTACTTGCGAAAATAAGATATAACAGGTTAGTAGACATTTTCACTGGATATACTTGCTATTCACTCCAAAATCATTTTCGAACAACTGTTTCTTCGATAGGGCAAATTGAAACCGATGAGGTATATGTTGGTATCGACAAAAGAGGTGTCCACTATGTGATACCGGTTCAGGCCAAAGGAGGGAATGATAAATTAGGAGTAGTTCAGATTGAACAGGATTTTGAAATGGCGAAAGAGAAATTTGCTACCCTTATATGCAAACCAATCGCTGCTCAATTCATGAAAGATGGTAAAATAGCATTGTTCGAATTTGAAATGCAGGGTGGAGAAATTACTGTTGCGTCAGAAAAGCATTACAGGCTGGTTGAGCCACACGAATTATCCGACGACGAACTTGATCAATATAAAACCAGACTATAACCAAGTCCATAGCTGACAACCACGACACCTCTCCAAATGCAGTCCAGAAATTAAAGTTTCGATCATGGTAATAAGCCTATGGTAATTTAACCAATTCATAAATTTCCCAACCCTCCGCTGATTTTGCCGACACTTCGATCTTCCCTGCAGATTTCATCCGCGATAATGTATTGCTTATTAAACTCTTTATTTCAAACTTTGACTTTCCAGAAATAACCGCGTATTGATCCGCAAGTTGCTCTGATGAGGCTCCGCTGGGTGCATCTTTTAAGAATTGAGTAATAAATTCTGATGCTAGTGGCTTCTTTTGAGAAGAAATCACGGTGTCCAAAATCATGTCAGGGAGCACTTCTTTGATGTGCTGGAGTCTTTCAATTTCAAGATTGAGTTGAGCAATTTTGGAATCTATTAGATCCGTGTCAATGGTGATTTTCGGCATAGTTGAATAATTTAACTTTCAAAAATGCAGATTGAGATTGGAAAAAAGAAATTACCTTTTTCCCTATTGACGGTAATGGAAGTGTCCAATTTTATTCTTATAAGGAAAGCGAACTCCCTTCAGCTCGTAAAACAGTAATGTGAATACAACTTTAATTAGTTACCACAACTATGCTAAGTTGCAATTAAATGTCTTCGGAGTGGGGTATTGGGCGAAGCACTTACTTATTTTATTTATATTCGGAACATGAAAGCGAGCAAAGCCATATCCATATTGAAACGCCAGATCAGTAACCTGGCAACACAAACCAACTACGGTGATCCAACATGGATTATACAGACACGATCTTTGATCGAAGAAATCTTCGGCAAAGGCTCAAGGGAAGAAATATATATTCATGAATTTAACTACCTCGATTTCCATGTAGGAAATCATCAATGGGATGGAAATTTTGTAAAGAACAAAGCGCAAGCGGTCAAATTCCTCGAAAACTGCATACAGACCATTGAGGATAAAGGGGTACATCGTAAGCCGGCCTTCCATGGCTTGTCGGGTAAAGAAATAGGAACGGTGGCCACCATCATTGTCGCAGTACTGGGGGGTGTCTCTTGGCTAAGCTATAACACCGGCGTAAACAACCAAACCAAGGAAGCATACGCTACGGAAGTGCGAAACGGAACTTTGATACGTGACAGTGCGACTCTTGCTGAACGCATTAAGACATTGGAAAAGGAAGTAATCAAGCTGAGTTCCAGATTAAGCATATCCGGTTCAAATGGCTTTGTTTCACCTAACTTTAACCCCAATAGCCTCGACACGGCCATGCTTAACAAAATAGGCGACGGCTCCAAGATTACTAAATAATTTAGTATTACTTTCGCGGCATGGCTGACCGCATCCCGATAGATTTCGAATACAAAGGAAAAGATTACCATGGTGAATTCATGCCGGTACAAGGCAGCGGCAATCCGAGCGCGTTTCAACTGATCATCAATAATTATTATATCGGCAACTTGCGTTACTCAGATGGCTGGGTGTTCGATGGTCATGAGATGAATGAGATGGCTGAGGAATTTGGTGCTTATATAACGGCGTGGTATCAATGACCTCCCTTGTTATCTGTTCAGTTTAAGGTCATATTTTCTTTAATGCGGTGTTAAGAACTTAATGACAGAAAAAAAGCCATCATGAAATATGATAGCTTAAAAATCATTAATTTAGCAGAATCTACTCATCGGGAAGAAAAGCGACATGAACAAGAGGTCCAAACTCCGATTTCCGCTGAATTGTCTTACCGAATCTTGACCCCCACTCCAATGGGGGTTTTGTTTTACAAATGATTCAGATTTGTTTTACAAATGTAAAGCAAAATGTGTTGCGATACGTACCATTCCTTTGCTTTTTTATGCTTTTCCACACAAATAAACACTTTTCAACGATCCTGCTTCCGGGTGCGGTGGATTATCGATAGAGGCACGTGAGGGCACCTTTTTATTACCGGTGCAAAGGCCGACCAAGAGTACAAGCCAGACAATAATAACTAACAATCCAACTTAGTTTATTTTGAAACAACTAACCCTAACTTCTTAATCTTTGTGATGGTGTTCAAATGAAGATCCGTCAGCTTTGCTACTTCCACAGCCTTGTATCCTTTCTTTAGGTAGGCTAAAGCTTCCTTGTTACGTTTTTTAGACAAGAAAACAAGTGCATCCTCAGTTGATCCCGAAACCCTTCCTTTGTAACTACCCTTGAGCTTTGCAATCTTGATGCCTTCCAATTGCCTTTCCTTTATTTGGGAGCGTTCCATTTCCCCAACAACCCCCAGGATACTAATCATCATTTTTGAAATAGCGTTTTCCTTACCATTCTTGTCCAGGGTGGTCAATCCCTGAGAGATGAAACTAATGCTGATTTTCTTTTCAGTGAAAAAGTGGATGGTATTTATAATATCTCTAAGATCTCTCCCCAGGCGGTCAATTGTCCAAACAGTCAATGTAGTTAATGCTCCTTTGTTGATCAGTTTCAGAATTTCCTTTCCCCCTTCTCTTTCAAAAAATGGAACCGCACCGGAACACTTATCTTCAACAACTACACTAAAATCAGCTTCGTTCACTTTTTGTCTGTCTGTCTTTTGATCCAGGGTGGAAACTCGGCAATAGAGTGCGTTCATGATTCACAATTTTAGGTTAGGTGGCTTTAAATCCTAAAAATAGGAACTATGTGTGAGTAAACGAAATATTATAATACAAATTGATGAATTTATTTTTCACATTTTGGGGTACACCCTAAAATTGAACAAAGCCGGCCAATCAAAACGCAATGACACATTGCAGTTCCGTTTTTAGTTCGCTTATTTGAACATTAAACGTATATCCCTACCTGTAAGAATATTTTTTGCATATAAGTAATTAACATAATTTCAAAAATATATGGATCAAACGACTGTTCAGCTTTTACCATCAATTTTGGTCATCATGGGTTTAGGGTCAGTTGTTTTTACGATATGGAGCTGGTGGTCAATTAGGAAACATATAGAGGCGTTTAAAAGTTCCTTTAAGTTCAGCAGCGGACTTACTGATGAGAAATATTTCGAATTAAAAAGCAAACAGGAATATATTGTAGCAATTACAACTATTATCGGTGCTGTTATTGCCTTTTTGGGATACCAAAGTATCAGCGATTTTAAGACTGAGTTTAACAAAGATCTAATTGCTGAAACTACAAGACTAACTAAATTGCACAGCGGTACCGAAGCTGCATTCGGAAGGTTGGCCAGCCTTGAGAAGAAAATCCAAGCTATATATCAAAAGAACATAATCCAACAAAATATTTTTATTGTTGAAAAAGTTAATGTAAATAAATTGAATGTAGTTAACAACATTGCAAGAATTGATTTCAATACTCTCACTACAATCTCAGGTGAAAAACTTCCCAGATTTAAGACTCCTCCAAGTATCTTAATCGCATCAAGATCATATTTGTGGCCATTGGTAAGTGACATTACAGTCAATTCATTTACAATTAACATTTCAAGCGCTGTAGCAGATGAGCATGGAAATATCTCTGATATTATCATAGATATCTGGATAAGCCAAAAGCCCTAGTATAGAGGCTTCTAGTTGGAAAATATGCATGTTGTTTTTAATTTTAATATTCATTCCAACTCTAGCACTTAAAAAACAAAACTCTCTAATTGGCATGGCACTTTATGAAATCTTAAGTCTGGATAATATCCGTATCGAATCTGATGCTGAAAACTATAATTACAATAGCTTTATCCTGTCTCAAGATGATAAAGTCATTCACACTTTTTTTTTCAAAAACACCTTTGCGAGTGAAATAGGTACCAATGTCACGCAGCGACTGTATAAGTATCCATTTTTTTATAGGTCGATGAAAGATTTCTCTATTCTTCATCTGGAAGGTATCCATAAGTATGCTGTCAATTCTACCCAGTTCATTACCATATTTTGCTTTTCGCTTTGGTTTATCAAGGATAATTCTGTAAGCCTGTTTATATCTGTCACAGGTACAGAAACCAAATGCTATACCGTTCAATCCTCTCAAGTTTATACTAGTAGCTTTGGCTTAACTGGAGATACAAGATTTTCACTGGATGAGATCAATAGAGCAATTGAAATTAGCGATAGACTTAACTTATTGACAACCACCCAGCACCACTTTGGTTATCAGGAAATACCCGCTCGACTTAATAGTTCAAACATATCACCAGATTACTTTTTAGATTATAACAGCACCGATAGAATTTCCAGGGCCATTCAATTTTTAACATTGGCAAGAACTCAACCTCACTTGCATACCAAAATTTCACTATATGTTCCTATTTATGAATGCTTATTTTCAGGTGACGAAAGCAGTGAAGTTTCGCATAAGGTGAGTGAGAGAGCGGCTTTTTATTTAGGAGATAACGTGACTGAGAGAACCAGCATTTATGATCTTCTTAAATCCACGTACAACCTTCGTTCAAGATATCTACATGGACAAACATTAGATACAAAAAAAAGCAAGAAATATGACACTTTAGATAAGCTTCGGAAGTTATCAACAGATATTGACTCTTTAACTAGAAGACTGATGACCAAAGTCATAATGCAAGATTCAGAAATATTCCTACAGGAGGACGATAAGCTGAATAAACATTTCAAGGATCTAATTTTCTCCTGGAAAAACAGCTAAAGCCATGGGGCTATAAAAGATTCTGTTCAGAAACATATGAAATTCAAAAAACCGCTCACAGTCTCCCATGGCGGTTTAAGTTCAAGATTTGATTGTTAGCGAACTTTCCAGGGTGTTGGAAAGCGGATCTCAAGGATAGCTGCTATAATCAGGGATGACCTCTTCGACATTTTGCGTTTGGAAATCAGGTAGAAGAGGCTGTCTGAACTCATCAATTTATATTTGGATATTAACATGGCATTTTTCATGAAATTTATTTGCTGAGTTGATAAATACAAAACCATCGTCTTAAGCTGCTTTTGTCATTTTCTGTGTTGCCACCGCATCAGCCTGCATATATAACATAGTTATTACTTTGATTGTATTATCTGCCAGCGAACCATCTTCACCATTAACATATTGCACTAAAATATCACTCATGGCATCTTTGATTTCCTGAAGAGAATTAATTTGCTCTCCAGAAGTGGTGCCTGGGATAAATTGGAAGTTCAAACCATGTTGTGTGAATTCCTGCTTTTTTGGGGTTGGTTTACTTTTTTGCATAAAATCGATTTTAAATTATTGGTTAATGAATGTTAAACGGTTTTTGAATACACTTTGCTCAGGGAAATAACTTTCGCCTGCCTTACTGTAGATCCTGGAAACAATTTTGACGGAGCAGAATCAGTCATTTTGATAACCTTGGCAATTTGTGTGCGGAGTTTTTTTGCGGTGGTTTGTTTCATTTTTTTCGATTTATTTCATCGAAGATAACCGGGTATGTTCATATATCCAACTTATTTATAGCTATTTACGCATTAAGTATTAGTAATATTTATTAATAATATTACTAGGCAATTATTACTAATGCACGAATTTTGTGCGTATTTTAATAACTAAGTTGGCGTAGAAAAAAAGTAAAATATTTTCAGAAATATTTTTTTTACTTACCCCTTTTGCAAGATTATATCCATCATTCTCAATCTGAAATACGTTCCGGAGGGTCTGTATACAGAACCTCAATAGCAGAAATTGCCTTTTCCAATAATGGGTCACCTGCACCACTTTTCCGCAAGATCGAGCAGTTTGATTTCGATTACCTTTTCAGGAATTGATAAAAGATTCAATTATCTGTTGCAAAATCTGGTACTCAACCGCGCTTAACAATTTCCTGTTTTCTCCGTCTGGAATGGAATCAAGTGACCTATGAACAGGTTTAATTTTGTGATTATTTATTACTTCCGGAATGGTACTCACTAAAAATGAAACAGCCTCAAAAACAGTAGCAGCTACATCATTAATGTAAATAAGATCCGAAACCATCATCTGAATTGGGAGTTGATCCGGATATTTGACAGCAAAACCATATTCTTTACCTTGAATGGAGTAGATGCGTGGACGCATTAGGGGCAGGTAACGCACATGTTCATCTACCTGGATTGTTATCTCTTTTGGAGTACTGGTAAACCTGATAATAGCCATTAATTGAGGTTAAGAGCGATCTGTAAAGCGATGGTTGGATGTTTAAGCAATCCTATTTATCTATAAAAGCGATTTTTGAAAGTAGCGACTCAGTTCTTTGTTTAAATATCAGTACCTGAGCTTTGTTCAGGATTGGCATTTGGCCTAGGGCTGTAGTAACAGTAATATTGCTTAACTCCTGGATTAGATCATCTAAAAATGCTTTAACCTTATTTCCTAAAAGAAATGCTTCCTCTCCTTCATTGATTGACAGCTTCTTTGTGTAGATTTCATGGTTATCTGAAGAGAATTTATTGGTATCACTTTCCTGCTCAAAAGTTGAGAAATCAGCCTCATCATCTTCATTCAATGTGGTTATAGTTAACTTCTGATATTGTTCAATACTTGTATTACCTGATGCTGTTATATTTACGTCACCGGCAGTTCTAACATTAAAACGCCCGGAACTATCATCACTATGCACATTTACATTAACCTCTCCGCCAGTATCAGATGAAACACCTAAAGACAAGTATGACTTTTCTGAAGATCCGGCAATATCAACTATCTTGTTTTGGAACTTTCTTTTGAATCTAAATGAATTCTCCTCCAGCTCACCTACATCATCAGGTTTATTGTAAACACCTACTATAATTGGCACTTTTTGAACAGGATCAATCAAAAAAGAAACTGCACTGCCAAATTCATTAACGGTATTGGGAAATGTAATAAAATTAATAGTGGATTGATCAATAGGAACACGGTTGGTATATCCATTAACCCCAGAAACTATTGAAACTGTGCCAGTTTTATAGCAATGATCAATATACTTAGCTCTATCTATGTCTTTTGGAATAACGATATATGCTATTCCAGCTGAATACATTTCAGCTTCATCGTGAGCAATACTTATATTATTAAAGTTTTCCATGAATTATTTTTTTATTTTATTTTTTATTCCAATTACCTCAACCTCAGACAATAGTTGCCCTCCCTGTTCCTGAATGCTTCTGCTTGTTACATTTTTATAAGTAGGATCAAATTGCAATTTTTTAAGAAAGAAATTAAAGCTGAATTTATTCACTTTGTATTTGGAGAAAACAGCATTTCTATCAATTGTCTTTTCAACCTTGGTTATATATTCCGGTTCTTTTTTTTCTACCCTGGTTATTGGAGTTCCTTCAATCTCAAAATGCACCCGATCCACGTAGTTGCCAAACGAGCCGCTACCCCCTGCCCATTTAATTCCCATTGATTTAGCTAGGGCGGGAACACCGGACTTCACCCAGGACTCATAGGAGCTGTTTTTACGCAACCTTTCTTTAGTAATATCATTTGTCAGGTTTATATCGATAGCAGCCCCTTGCTCATGCCTGCTTGTCCCAGGCTCAGCATTGTTGATGTTTCCTCCAACACCGTATTTTAATAACCACTGTTCATGATGAGACCGGAAAGTATCAGTGATGATCACCCGATATCCAAGCTTATTAATCTCATTGACAAACCTTATAAAGGTGTTTCTATTTTCAGGATGGCTCTTATATCTTTCCAAATAATATATTCCTGTATTTCCAGATTGATTTACATAACGTTTTTCTACCAAGGTGCTTTCAATGGGTTTGGATCGTACTGCCACCTTTTTGCTGGTTTGAATCTCATTAAAAACCAGGTCTGTGTTAACTATGTTGAAATAACTGACCCACCTAGGTTCATCATTCTCATTCTTTAGGTAGATCCCGTAAATCAGTTGCTCAATCATGCCCCTGCTCACATGAATTGTTGTGGTAGCATCTATGGATTGATCATTAATAGCAAAACTGTGGGTTACATGGTCAATAAAGAAGATCTCTCCTGTAGGTTTGTATCTGATCACATTGCCAATTTTCAACCTACGATCCATACTAAGTCTTATCTGGCCTTTCCTGGTGAATGATAGGTATTGGCTGGTTTCCACAACGTATTTGAGGTCTTCGAGAGCTTGTCTTTCACACAGATCTAAGGCATTTCCAGGGTTAGGATTGCCAGTATAAGGCAAATAGGTGTGGCTCTTTTGCATTGGCCTATTACCCCAAATGTCGGCATACTCAGGAAGGTATATAGCTGGTAAGTAGGATAGAGAGTAATTCTGTGCATCCCCAATCAATGCCCCTTTTGAATAAAAATGATACCATGAATAAACTTCTGTATCATCAAAGGTTAATTGCTCATCAAAAACATCTTCGGAATTGATATCAATAATGGCAGGAGCTGTAGTTACAGTTCCATCTTCACTATTTATTTTACCTTCAATGAGAGATATTAGTGCCTTCTGATCATGTGGCGGCTTTCTGACAATCAAATGATATTGATCACCATATGTGTCTGCATAATATTCTACCAGAGGCATTTGGCAGACAGCATTAATAAAATTTATTAGTGAGCCGTTTGCCATACTCATTGAACTGTCGGCAACTCTTCTCTGGGAAACTGACTTATCAATAACTAACTTAACAATTTGCCAGATGCCGGATGCAAGCTCTTCAGTATGGATTTTTCTGTAATCTGAGTTTTCAATTGCCTTGTCCTTGTGGTTTGTTACATTGTACCGTTTATTTCTCCTATCTCCGTAACTGCTGAATAATTCATCAGGAACTATTTTAATAACAGCTAATTGCTGCATGATGAATTTTAGTACATGTTCAATGGAGGTGTGCATATACAGTCCTATAAAGGACATTCCATTATCTGCAAACAGCCTGTTTATCAGAGGGCTTTTGATAGTAGATTGTCCAGCAAATTTTAGAATCCCCTGGCTGTTTTCAAGTGCCTGGAAAAAAACACCGTCGTCCAAGAAAAGCTTGGAAAGATCCCTACCATTTATTTGAATATTAACGTCATTGGATGCTGCACTGACTACCTGAGTAGATGAATCAATTAATCCAATCATATCATAGATCCTGCCTGCTATGTTCTTTTTGTTTACATAGAACTCATCCTGATCAGTGTAACGTTGTTCTTTTTCCATATCCAGGGTTTCAAACCGGATCAATACCAGGTCATTGGTGCCGATCATGTTTTGGAATAAGAACTGAGACCTATTTAAAACCTCATCCACATTCCTTCCATTATTATTTAACTGATATAAAGATGTTTGGGCAACATATTCATTACTGCTTGGGAATTGTGTGATTGTACTTTTTCTTAATGACCATTTATTATCCCCATCCAGCACACATTCCAGAGCTGGTAGAACGATTTGAAAGTTTCCACCATTCTTACCAACATTGGTGCTGATTCGTTCAATGAATGGACTGAGGTCAAAAAATTCACCTTTCAATTCATCATCTTCTTGATTCCTTGGGCTTAGAGATCTGCACCATATCCAGACAGTCAAATCCGGATAAACAGTTTTGCTGATTCCTGTACTTAGTTTACCATTGATAGGTGTATTCACCGCTACATAACCAAGATCTGCCTCAAGTGCTGCTAACTGAGCTGCTTTAAATGCTGGTTCATCTGTTGACACAACCTCAATACCTTCGGTGAGAAATGCCTGGGTATTAATTTGATCTGCTTCAATGTACAACGTTGTTCCAGTCTTCAATGGTAAGATATCAGCTGGTGAACCTTTTAGTCTTTTATCAGCATGACGGATATAAGTATTTTCAATTCGCTGTCTGTTGGATTTACCATCCTCACCAACTATGTTAAGAAAGTATTCCTCTGCACCTAGATATGCATTAGCAGGAGATGTAGGTTGACGGACATATTCACCGACTGTTTCAATTTCAGGGGATGTATGCGTTACAGAAAGCTTTGAATGAATTTTAGGGGGCATATGATAATTTAGAGCCAATACAGGCTATTAAGCGATTCTTTTTTGCAATGAACATAATATAGGGAGGTAAGTGTGATTGGCAATTAACAATACACAGAAATCGGCAACTACGCGTACACAGTTTCGGAAAATAGCAATACTCAATTTCGGCAAACAGCAGTGCACAACTTCGGCAAATAACAATGCACAGTTTCGGAAAATAGTGGTGCAC
>NZ_DATHKG010000085.1:0-15567 GCF_035489435.1 Flavitalea sp. | reverse complement strand
GAGAAGTTTGCAGCCAGGTATCCATTACCCCAGGGTGTAGGCACCTTGGTAAGATTTGCGTAAAAAGACTGAGTGGTGTTCTGGTTCCCAACTATACCCACTTCAGCGCGGATCTTAAGATCCCCATTGCCAAATATGTCTTTAAGGAAAGATTCTTCTGATGCCTTCCAGGCTGCTGACACGGACGGAAAATATCCCCAGCGATTGTTTGGTCCGAAGTTCGATGAACCATCCGCACGAAGCGTTGCCTGCAGAATGTACTTGTCATTATACATATAGTTTAAGCGACCGAAATATGATTCGAGCGCGCTTGAGCCCCGAAAGCTTGTCGGTGGATTTACCACGGTGGCTCCACCCGGAAGATCAGTGATATCGTTATTCAGAAAATCACGTGTTTCGGCCCATACGCCTTCGTAGTTACTTTCCTGTGATTCATGGCTCGCCATTAAACCGATATCATGTTTGCCGATCTTTGTGTTGTATCGGAGCAACTGAGTAAGACCCCACCAGGTATTGTTATCACTTGAACGAACGGCAAAACTTGTATTGTTTACAAAATTGCCAAAGGTATAAGCGGGATTGAAACGATAGCCATTTGAAAAGCCAATACTTCCATTAAACTCCGTACGGAAAACAAGCCCTTTCAATATATTGATTTCGCCGTATGCGTTTCCAATAAGGCTCCTTCTCTTAACTGTATTTTCATTGATGCTTGCCAGCGCGATGGGATTTGTCTGGCGGAACTGTGTCTGATCAGGACCACCCCAACTGCCATCAGGATTTTTTACAGGAACCGATGGTGCCTGTGTAATAGCGATGTTTAATATGTCATCGTTTGTGATTGTCAGGCTTTCCTTGGTACCGCTTGCATTGATATTGGTTCCAAGTTTGAACCAGGTACGTGGTTGTGTTTCAAGGTTGAGCCTCATAGAATATCTTTCAAAACCTGAACCAATTGCGATTCCATCCTGGTTCATATATTCACCCGAAAGATAATAGGTTGTTTTATCACTACCACCGCTAACAGAAAGCTGATGTTTAGACATACCCGCAGTGGTGAGCAACTCTTTCTGCCAGTTTGAACCTTCACCCAATATGGAAGGATCACCAAAGGCCGGATTCGCAATTGTCCCGCCATTTTTTGAAACCTCGTTCATAAAGATGGCATACTCCTGCAGGTTCATAGTAGGAATATATTCAGGCCGGTCCTGTAAAGTATAAAAAGTGTTATAGGAGAATCTTGATTTTCCCGAACGACCTTTTTTAGTAGTGATCATGATTACACCATTTGATGCACGGGAACCATAGATTGCTGTAGCTGATGGACCCTGCAGGATGTTCATGGTTTCGATATCATCCGGGTTGAGTGTTGCCAGTATATTAGATCCATTTGAACCATTATCAGGCATGATCTGCACTCCATCGATTACATACAAAGGCTGTGTACTTCCTGAGATGGAATTTATTCCCCTGATGTTTACAGAGATCGGGGATCCCGGCTGACCGCTGTTGGCAGATACATACACGTTCGCCGCACGGCCCTGCAATGCCTGCTCCAATGTAGTGTTTACTGTTTTTTGAATGTCTTCAGCAGAGACTGTAACCTGGGAACTGCTTAGGTCTGTTTTTTTCATCCGGCCATAACCTATCACAACAACATCTTCAAGATCGTTGTATTGATCAGCCATCCTTACTGAAAGACTACCCGAGTTACCAACCTTTAATTCCTGCTGGGCAAAACCAACAGAAGTAATGACCAGCAATTCCGAAGGCGCAGCACTGATAGTGAACTGGCCCTTTTCGTCTGTCTTGGCAACGCGGGTTGTGCCTTTAACGGTGACCGTGGCATCGGGAATTCGTTCGGATGAAGTTCTCGAACTAACAATGCCGGTTACCTGTCTTGTTTGTGCAGCAAGTTGCGTTACGAGTAAAATAGATAAGATAAACATCCAGGATCTGATTGTCCTGGCTCTACAACTGGGGGATCGTTTCATATAGCAGCTATTATTGTTTGAGATTTATTTTTTTACATGGATAATGACTTTGCTTCCTGAATACTTTATACTTAAAGGAGTTTTCAGGTCAGGGTTAAATGCTACCGGTTTGTTTTTTGCTACCAGTACAATATTGAAGGTCCTGTTCTTAAGCATCCCGGTGAAGCTTCCTTTACGGCCATCAATGGTCACAGTACCGTTCGCATCACTATAACTGATAGGTATAACCGAAAATTTACCTAGTTCGTAATTGTAATTGGTGTTTTCGTCTTCGTACAGGTTATACCTGGCATCTTTACCTCCGTAAATGAACAACGTAATTAAGTCTGCTGGTTTTTCAGCAGTATACTGAAGTTCCGGCCCAACGGGAACGATGCTGCCGGCCTTCACATAAAGCGGCATTTGTTCAAGTGGCGCTGTAGCTTCAATGGCTGCCCCCCCTTCGAGATAGGTCCCGTCATAAAAGTTGAACCAGCCGGTTCCTGCCGGCAGATAGATTTTTCTTGTGGTGGCCTTATAATCCGTAACCGGGTTCACCAGGAATGCATCACCGAACATATATTGGTCCGTAATATTTTGCACATTTGCGTCGCTGCCGAAGTCCATGATCAGGCCGCGCATGATAGTATATTGTTCATGATAGGCACGGCCGGCAAGTGTATAGATATAAGGCATGAGGCGATAACGCAGCTTGTTATAATACAACATTGTTTTGTATGCCGGATGTTCTTCAGGTGCAATATTGAAGATCTCGCGGAAAGGAAACTGTCCGTGGGAACGGAAGATGGGGCAGAAGGCGCCATACTGAAACCATCTTGCATTCATTTCGCGCCATTCTTCCAGTTCTTCACCCTTTGCATTTTCATTGCGGCGTTCAACAGCAAATCCGCCGATATCCATGGTCCAGTAAGGAAGGCCCGACATAGAGAAGTTTAAGCCCGCTGGAATCTGGTCCTTGAAATCGTGCCAACGGGAAGCAATATCACCACTCCAGGTTGCAGCTGCATAACGTTGCATGCCGGCATAAGCTGAACGGGTAAGAATAAATACCCTTTTATCCGGGTTAGCAGCACGTTGTCCTTCATAAATCCCCCTGGCATTTTGCAACGGGAAAGCGTTGAAATAGGTGGTCGATGAACCTATTGCCGTCGGTGTCATGAGTAGCTTCCGATCCTCTACGCTTGAATTTGAATAGATGTCTGGTTCTGTTGCGTCCATCCACCATGCATCAACTCCTTTTGTATAAAGCTTGTTATTTACAAGGCTCCAGAAGGCCTTACGTGCATCCGGGTTAAAAGCATCATAAAAAGTAGAAACATATCCTTTTGCGATCCAGTCGCGTTGACGGTTTGCGATATTACGTTTGAATAACCAACCATTGGAATCAAAAGTTTTATAAGAATCGATGCCTTCGTAAAATTTCGGCCACACCGAAATCATGAACTGTGTATTGTATTTTTCGTGGAGTGTTTTTATCATTCCGGCAGCATCCGGAAAACGTTTAACATCAAAATCCTGGCTGCCCCATTTATCTTCTTCCCAATACGACCAGTCGAGCACAATATTGTCGAGCGGTATTTTCCGTTTGCGGAATTCTGCCACTACATCCACCAGTTCCTGTTGTGTTTTGTAACGCTCGCGACTTTGCCAAAAGCCCATGGCCCATTTTGGCATGATAGGAGCTTCGCCGGTTAACCTGCGATAACCAGCAATTACTTCATCGGCGTTTTCACCATGAATGAAATAATAATTTACCTGGCTTCCCGACTCAGATTTAAATGCATATTCCTTTTTCTGTTCAGCATTCAAAGGGCCGAGCCATTTGACAGCGATATAAGATTCGCCTCCGTCGCCATCCCACTCAATTTTGATAGCATGTTTCCTTCCTGCTTCCATTTGCACAGGCAACTCAACCGTGCCAGGATTCCAGGACTGGCGCCAACGATCCATCAACAATTTTCCATCAATCCACACTTTGGTATAGCCAGCGTATTTAATGTTCAGGTAATGTAGCCCGTTTATGCCCGAAACAATTGAACCCTGCCAGGTTACGATTGTTTTTCCCAGGTCGAGCCCTGCCGGAAGTTGTTTTAATAGTGGAATGAATTCGTAGTTAATAAAAGACTCGGGTCGCTCGATGAATACCTGTGACCTGTCGTTTTTGTTTGAATAGGTAGCAGTAAGCCATCCTTGTTCATCTTTCAGTGAGAACAATTTTAATGAATTCAGTTGTTTGTACTCCCTGCTGTCACCCACTTTTGTGATTGAATAATTATCCCAAAGCAATCCATAGTTTTTGCTGGAAAGAAGGAAGGGAATGGCTACTTCTGTATTGTTCTGGGTGAGGTCAACCTGACGGTTCTTGTAATTCATCACCCCTGACTGATGTTGGCCCAGGCCGTAAAGACCTTCGTCTTCGGGTGATTCAAATCTTTGCTGCAACTGGTAGGTCGTACCACCTTCCAACACCCACGGTTTAAAAAGACGGCCATCATTTTTTTCTTTCAGCAACAGCCTGCCTTCCTTACCTGTGAAGCTGACTTCCCCATTTTCCAATTGTACAGTCGTGTTTAGGGCTGGTGTGGTGAGGGTCACCGATTCAGAACTTTCCTTTATTGTCCATTTAATTGCCGGCTTTCCGGGTAAAACAGTCATGAGTGAAGGAACTGATACAAAACTATCAACCGCAGATGCTGTTACGTGGATAATCTTGTCAGAAATTACCTGGAGTTTTACAATCCTGGTTTTATTCTCTCCAGGATTTTTCATGTGGACCACAATCCCGTCTTCAGTGTTGGTAACAACATTTTGCTGACCCGCGGCGGAAAGCGGCAGCCAGGCAAAAACCAGGAATAGGGGCAGTAGAAAAAGTGAAGATCTTTTCTTCATAATGGCAATTAGTTCGTTCTTTCAAATCTATAGAAGATCCCGCCCTGTAACCCGCCTGTATTGTTTTTGATTAGGTGCGTTAATGTTAACACGAGGGTAAGGTTTGATAATTTGGAGGGTATCAAATGTTAACCGATATATTACACGGTCCACAATCCTTCATCTCACCTGGCTTTTCAAATGTTTATGATGATTATAAGCATGACCGCTATAATGAAATACAAAATGATCTCCAGGAGGAGATAGACCTTACTGGTCCGCTTTAGATTTTTTGACATGCCGTTGTTTTCGATGGCGACAAATCTAACAGGGACATTGCATCCGGAAGGGGATACAATCGTAATAAGAAGGGTATAAAATGTTGCAGCCGGGAAATAAACCGATTTTAGGGGTATTGAATGATTACCCGCTCGATTCATCTGACTTTTTTTGCGCCTGGTATTGGGAGGGAAGCATACCAAACTGCGCCTTGAAATACTTGCTGAAGTATTTCGGATTATTGAAACCAACCTCGTAAGCGATCTCTGAGATGTTGAGTTTAGTTTTGTCAAGCAACTGCGCCGCGCGCTTAAGGCGCACCGTGCGAATAAATTCTATGGGCGTTTTACCCGTCAGAGAAACCAGTTTTTTGTAAAGACCCACCCGGCTCATGTACAATTCCCTGCTCAGATCCTCTACGGAAAAATCGGGGTTGGAAATATTTTTTTCTACTATCGACAAAGCAATCTTAACCGTTTTTTCGTCTGCATTGGATACAATAATATCGCTGGCAGTAATAGGAATTTGCTTTTCATATACTTTCTGCAGGGTTTGTTTCTGATGAATCAGGTTTTTGATCCGGGATTGCAACAATTCGAAATTAAAGGGCTTGGTGATAAAATCGTTGGCACCTGTTTCAAGACCTTCCAGTTGCTGTTCCTCCGCCGACCGGGCAGTAAGCAGGATCACCGGCAGATGTTCTGTTCGGGGATCCTGGCGGATTTTCCGGCATAACTCTATGCCATCCATGACGGGCATAGCAATATCAGTCACAACGAGGTCCGGCACTGAGGCAAGTAGCTGTTTCCAGCCTTCTTTTCCATTGGCTGCTTCAACTATCTGGTAATGTTGGCGGAGATTATCCTTCAGATAAAAACGGAAGTCTTCATTGTCTTCCACCAGGAGTATTTTTGCTTTTGTGGATGACCGTTCGCGAACAGTTTTAACTGAAACCTGGTCGTCCCGGATAGGAAGGGGAATATTCTCAGTAGAGAATTCAATGGAAGACATGGAATCCGGTTCGGGTGTGCCCTCACCGTGTCCGTTCAGCAGATCGCCAGCGGGCACTAATTTCCTTACAGGGAGTGTCACAGTAAAAGTGCTTCCCTGATCCGGTTCACTTTCGACGGTGATGGTCCCTTGATGCAACTTTACGAATTCATGGGTGATAGCCAGCCCAATACCACTGCCCTGGTTCATCATGGTTTCGGGTAGTTCATGCTGAAAAAAGCGTTCAAAGATCTTTTCCTGTTTTTCTGCGGGAATTCCAATGCCTGTATCACGGACCTTTATGTCAAGCAATACAATTTCATCGTTACCTGCCTGCGGCCGGATATTCAGTTCGACCTCTACCTCGCCATTTTCCGGTGTAAATTTGAACGCATTTGAAAGGAGATTGAACATCACCTTTTCGAGCTTGTCATGATCAACCCATGTATCAAGGCTTTCGATTGAACTTGAAAAATGAAAGTGGATATTTTTCTTTTCTGAAAGATCAGAAAATGAGTAAGAGATGTCTTTGATAAAACTGATAATTTCTCCCCTCGCAGGACTGAGATTTATCTCTTCAAGCTCCAGCCTCCTGAAATCGAGCAACTGGTTCACCAGGTTCAGTAATCGTTTTGCATTACGATAAATCATTACCAGGTGTTGCTTATCCGGGTCGCGGGTCGTTTTGATCAACTTCTGAAGCGGGCTCAGGATCAGGGTTAGTGGGGTGCGAAATTCATGACTTATATTGGTGAAGAAGCGGATCTTCATCATATCAAGATAATGCATGCGTTGCGCTTCCTGCCTCTCGTGCTCGATACTGAACTTCATGCGTTCACGTTCAAGAAGCAGTGTTCGCGCAAGCAATAAGGCTGCGATAATTATCATTGTGTAAAGCACAAATGCAAGCGGAGTTTTCCAAAAAGGCGGCAGGATCTTTATTATCAATGATTTTCCCTCGTCGTGCCATAAGCCATCATCGTTTGAAGCCTGGACCCGGAACACATAATTGCCCGGATCGAGATTTGTAAATGTTGCTTTCCGAACGGCTGCATCGGCGAGAAGCCATTCATTATTTAGTCCTTCCAGTTTATACCGGTATTGATTCTTTTCGGGATGGAAAAAATTTAGCGCGGCAAATTCGAGTGAGAAAAAATTACTACTGTAAGGAAGAGTGATTTCATTGGTCTCAGATATCGCATTTCGGAGTATGGTTTTTCCATCGATATTTTCATTGACCGCGACACTTCGGTTGAATAACTGGAAGTCTGTAATTACAACGGGAGGTTTTGTTGAATCGTGCCTTATGGTTTTTGGGTTGATGATGTTAAAGCCATCACCTCCACCAAAAAGTAATTCTCCACGGCTTGTTTTCAGGTGAGCATTAACGTTAAAGAGTTTTCCCTGCAGTCCATCGAGTTCATCATAGTTCTTGAATGACATTGCCGGACTTGTACCATTTCTTTCACTGATAGTGATCATCGAGATGCCATTTGCAGTGCTGACCCATACATTTCGTTGATCATCCTCAAGTATGCCCTGGATCGTGTTGTCAGGCAAACCGTCATAGGGTGTGAACTGCTGAAAGTCTTTGCTGGCGGGACGGAATAGGTTAAGTCCCTCCCTGGTGCCAATCCAGATCCACCCGCGACTGTCTTCGAAGATGTTGCTGATATTATTATTACTCAGTGCTTTCGCGTCATTATTATTGCTGCCGTAATGCACAAACCTGCCGGAATTTCTTTCCAGTATATCTATGCCATGAGCAGTTCCTATCCAGATATTTCCGGCGGCGTCTTCAAGAAGGGAGGAGATGTATTGGGACTGAACGGAGTTTGTTTCGCCGTTGCGGTAATGTGAGAAATGACCGGTCTTGAAATCAAGAAGGTCGAGTCCTCCTCCAAGTGTACCGATCCAAATGTTATCGCGGCTATCCTCAAGGATACTATAGATGCGGTTATCAGCAATGCTGTTAGTGTTTGCGGGATCATTTTTGTAATGAATAAACTTTGTTCCATCATAGTAGTCTAGTCCTCCATAGTAAGTACCCACCCAAAGCTTATTACTCTTATCAAGAAAAAGATTTACTATCACATCATTTGCAAGACTATGGGGGTTGGATGGATCATGCACAAATTTCCGGTAAGTATTGGTCTGCCGGTTTAAATAAAAAAGCCCACCCCCGTTTGAACCAATCCAGAGATTGCCGGATTTATCTTCCGAAAAACAGTTGACATCATCATAAGGCAATGAATTGGGATTTCGGAAACTGTTTTTGACCAGCGGAAAACGGATAATATTTTCATGATAAAAGCTGATCCCTTTTTTATAGGTTCCAATCCAAATGATGCCGGAGCGGTCCTTATACATACTATTGATCGTATTCTGGCTGATCGATTTTTCATCATCGGTATTCAATATATATCTTACTGAAAAATCTTTCTTATCAATTACATTAACGCCACCATGATCTGTTGCTATCCAAATAAGGCCATTATTGTCCTGCAGCACGCCTCTTACAATATCTGTGTTCAACCTGGTTGTTGCATTATTGGTACCAAAACGTGAAAGCCGGCCGGATGGCTGGTCGATAAAAAGTATACCATTACCATCGTTGGCGGAAAAGATCCATAAGTCATTCCCGGCGTCTGCAAACAATGTATATGACTTAAGCTGATTGTTATTAACATCACTTACCTGGTGGCTGCGATAAATCACTCTTGTAGCGTCTTTGTTAAGCTTTTCAATTATCCCGTTCCTATGGATCAACCACAAGTAATTATCAGCGTCCTGGGTAATGAAACTCACTTCATTTGAACAGATACTGCTCGTGTCCCCGGCTTCGTTAACAAGTAGCCTCGTGCCTTTTGTACCCGGATCATATCTTATCAGTCCTTTGTTTACATGCAAGAACCAGAATGCGCCTGATTTTTCCCGAAAAATGTCAGCGATATTTCCGTCTGGCAACTTGTATTTATAAACCGCTTCGGTTGCATTGAGATTAAACTTTTCTGTGCGCGGGTCGAGAACATTGATGCCGTTGCGGGTGAGTATCCAGATATTGTCATCCGGCCCCTCGATGATTTTTTCTATATAGTTATCGCTGATCGTGTTTTCTTTCCCGGCCTCATTCCTGAAAACCCGGAACTCATAGCCATCGTAACGGTTAAGGCCAGACATAGTGCCGAACCACATAAACCCCTTACTGTCTTTAAGTATGGCGTTCACCTGGTTATGGGAAAGGCCCTTCCTGATGTCAATCCTTGAAAACTGGTAATTTGCCTGTTGTGCCACTCCTTTTGAAACACCTGCCATGCACAATAGACACAATAAGAGAAGTGCATATCTCATGGCGCTAAATATAGATAATTTTCAAACCCGCAACAATGAAATTGTCGGTGTTGTTTTGTTGCCAGCAAGCTGATTTGTGCAGTTCGTCGTGTAAAGACAACAGATCACGGCTAAACAGTTTTACTCAGAACATTATATTTATTTTTGATTTAGCCAGACTTGAGCAGTATCACGATTTGACAAACCAGATTTGAGTGGTATCATGATTTGACAAACCAGGCTTGAGTGGTATCATGATTTGACAAATTCAAACCAGTTCGCTTAGCCATATGCCCGACAACCAGGTAATCAGTGTTTTTAAACGAAAAGTGGTCTATCACACCGCTTTCTGGCTGATATATTTTGTGGGTTATTTCGTTGTAATCGTGTATGGATTATACGGGGTAACAGATGGATGGTTTTACATTCAGAGCTTACCTTTTATTTTATTCGACCTGGTGATGGTATATGTCAATTTCTATATACTAATACCGAAATACCTGGCAACAGGCAGGTATTTTTCCTATGGTTTGCTGTTGTTATTGATTATGGTGATTACTGCAGCACTAAATATTACTGGTAGGAGTATCTACGCAAATGCAGGTTACGAGATTTTTGCAGCTTTGCCTTTCAGCTTTGCAAGTGCCCTGGCTACGATTGCCGAGCGGTTTTATCTGATAGGATTAACCACATCTATCAAAATAACAAAGGATTGGTTGCTTGGACGGCAGATGATAAAAGACAAGGAAAAGCAGTTCCTGGAAACGGAATTGAATTTCCTGAAATCACAGATTCAGCCACATTTTTTCTTTAATACTCTTAATAATTTATACTCGCTTACATTACAGAAGTCGGACAAGGCACCAGAAGTTGTGCTGAAACTTTCGGAACTGATGAGTTATATGTTGTATGAATCAAATACGCCCACAGTTGGTCTTGCAGAAGAAATAAACTATTTAAGAAATTATATTGACCTTGAAAAACTTCGATTCGGAAACCGGCTTGTTATTGAATTTGAAGTGTGCGGTGATCCTGCCGGACTAAGAATTCCGCCGCTTTTGCTGATCCTGTTCGTTGAAAACAGTTTCAAGCATGGGGTCCGAAACAATATTGGCAAAACGGAAATCAAGGCTTGTCTTAAAATTGAAAGTGGTTTTATTAGTTTCAGAATTGAGAACCCGGTAAGTGTTTCAGACGCGCCATCCTCCGGTGGCATTGGTCTCAAAAATGTAAAACGCAGGTTAGAATTATTATATGGCGACAAATATAAACTTGATACGATAGCGGAGGCTGGAAAATACACTGCTATCCTGAGATTACCGGTATAGGTAAACAACTTGTATTTGTAACAAAAACCTTGAGTTTACTACAAATAACAAACATCGAAGGGAAGACAACATCGAGTAACCTATTAACAATCCGAATATGAACAATCTCCGGTGCCTGGTTATTGACGATGAGCCGCTGGCAATTGACATTATAGAGAATTACCTGGCCAGGCTGGAAAACATAGAAGCTACCAGGTGTGAAAATGCCATTGAAGCTTTGAAGCTGATGAGAGATGCCAGTTTTGATATCATCTTTCTTGATATAGAAATGCCTTTGCTTACCGGACTTGATTTTCTGAAAAGCCTGGCGAATCCACCGGCGATCATAATTACAACAGCATACCGCGATTATGCTGTTGAAGGTTTTGATTTTGAGGTGGTAGACTTCCTGTTAAAGCCGATTTCTTTTGCACGTTTTATGAAAGGTTTTGAGCGTGCAGTAAAAACGCTAAAGGCGACAGGCGCCGGTGAGTCATCAAAAAAAGAAGACTTCCTGTTTCTTAAAGTCGACAAGAGCCATATAAAGATCCTGGTAGATGATATTCTTTTTGTAGAGAGTGTGAAAGATTATGTGAGGCTGAAAGCAAAAGAAAACGAATGGATATCCTACCAGTCATTAACAGCCATCACCGAAGCATTGCCTGCTGATAAATTTCTAAGAATTCATCGCTCTTTCACGATTGCGTTGAATAAGGTCGGCCGGATTAAAGGAAACTACGTTGAGATTGCCGGCGAATTAATTCCGATCAGCAGGGAACAAAAGGCTATGGCAGTAAAAAGAATCATGAATGAAAACGCGGGATTAAAATAAAACCAACAATCTCAACCCCATGAAAACAACATAACCTTTAAACAAACTCTTTCTTCATTCTATTAATTTATAGCTATGACAAAGATTCTTATGGTAGCAGGAATTTTCTTTGCAATCGCAATGTTGTCTTCTTTTAACATGCCGGGAACCCATAGGGCGGAATCACCCGAATCGTCCGGATCGCGGGCATCAAAACATATCCGCAATAGTTTCAATGTTGATATGCCGGTAGCTGATTCCACCGGTATCAAAGTTTTTTCTTTGCATTGTTCAAGCTGCCATAAAGATTCTGTAGCATCACTTGCGCCGGGTCTGGGTGTACTTTCCACTATGACAACCCGTTCTATATATGCTTCACTAAACACTGGTAAAATGCGTCAGCAGGGTGCCGTCTTAAGCGATGAAGAACGCAAAAAGGTGGCAGAATGGATCACAAGAACTACGTTGAAAACTTCTGAAATGAGTAAAGATGCTTACACGACATTTTCAGCCGGCACAATTTCAGGGAAGTCTGATCATTCGGGTTGGGGTAACAACCTGGAAGGTACTGGTTTCAGAACGACTGCTCAGGCAGGAATATCAACAAAAAATGTAAAGACCTTAAAATTGAAATGGGCATTTGCTTTTCCTGAAGGTACGATCACGAGGAGTAAACCTGCTATCGCCGGGGACTGGCTGATCATCGGCTCTCAATATGGACAGGTATATGCGATTAACAAAAACACCGGTAAAATCGGCTGGGAGTTTACAGGAGTAGCTGCAATACGTGGAGCAATTAATATCGTGAAATCCAAAGACAATATCACTGCCATCTTCGCTGATTATAGCAGCAACGTATATGCAATCGATGTAAAGACAGGCAAACTCAGATGGAACACCAGGGCTGGTTTTGAGTCTTATTCACAGAATACAGGATCGGTTGTTACTTATAATGGAAAAGTATTTGTTCCAATTGTGTCTGCAGAGATCGCTTCTGCAGGACTTAATAATTATGCGTGTTGTTCGTCATCAGGGGGAGTTGTTGCTTTGAATGCAGAGACGGGTAAAATAATCTGGACTTACCGTATTCTTCCAAAAGCTGCAGAAACGGTAAAAAAGAAAAATGGCAAACCTTTTTATGGTCCATCCGGTGCACCGGTATGGTGCAGTCCGACCGTGGATGCAAAACGTGGTTTGCTTTATATAGGTACCGGTCAAAACTATTCTGATCCTGCAACAAATACCAGCGACGCACTGCAGGCTATAAACATGGAGACTGGAAAGCTGGTCTGGAATTTCCAGGCTACCGGCAATGATGCATATAATCTTGGGTGCCCCGTTTTCCTGAATTGCCCGAGCTCGGATGGCCCAGACCTGGATTTTGGTGTGGCACCCATTATAATTAAAGGACCAGATGGGAAAGATATACTACTGGCCGGGCAAAAGTCCGGTGTCGTTTATGCACTTACACCAGCAGGTAAATTAATCTGGAAATCAAGAGTAGGAAAGGGTGGAAAATTAGGCGGCATCCATTGGGGAATCGCAACAGATGGTACAAATGTTTATGCTTGTAATGCAGATAACCCGATTGCGCTTGATAAAACCAACAACGATGTTCAGGCTGCTCCTGGCGTTTATGCATTAAACATTAAAACAGGTGATACTGTTTGGAGTGCGCGTTCACCAATATGTCCTCCCAATAAAGTTTGTCTTAATGGCAATTCTGCAGCGCCGCTGGTTATACCTGGGATAGTGTTTGCCGGTTCATTAGATGGTCAACTAAGGGCTTATTCAACTACTGATGGGGCTATACTTTGGGAGTTTGATACTGCAAAGCCATTTGAAACCGTCAATGGCATCAAAGGCAAAGGTGGTTCGATCGATGGCCCGGCACCAGTTGCAGCGGATGGTATGATATTCGTGAACTCGGGATATGGAATGTTCGGTCAGACGCCGGGTAATGTTTTGCTGGCTTTTGAGGTAACAGCGTTGAAGAAATAAAGTTATAGCTGAAGAAATAAAGTTATAGATGTATACCTAATGCTATCTGCTTGTAGACTATACTTAATGACAGGGATAGAGATATCTTTCGCAATAAGACATTGTTGTCTGCGTTTGTGAAGAAAAATTGAATGACCGGTCTTCCCGCCTTTTTTGTCGTGTTGTTGTTTGTTGCGGGCTTTATGTATTTTTTCGTCCCTTTAATTCGGAGAGCCATACAACAGCTGTCAGGAGAAAAATTTCTGAAAAAAGCCTGGTATAAATGGGTATACTTCTTGTCAATTTTCTTGATATCGGCAGCGGTGACGATAGGGTTAATAATCCTTATCGTTTATATGGCGATCCAAAGTGACACTTTTATTTTTGGGCGGGATTGAAATATGCAAGATGCTGCCTGGTTGTAAGCTGACAACGTTTTTATTTGTTAGTCGAGACTTTCTTATTCTATTCTTCGATTGACAGAAACACAAAAAGTTGATTTGGTAATTCGTTCGTTTTAATGTATATTTTCATACTCTCCCTTTTTCAAATAATGCCATTGTTTTGAAGACTTTTCTCTTATTCTGATCTGTGTTAGACGACTTATTTTTTAACCTTAAATTTTAAAATTATATTAGTCATTGCACATCACAACATCAACGACCCTGAGAATTTCTGGACCGGCGCTAAGGAAGTAACAAAAAATCTTCCCGGTAATTTAAAAATACATGGAATTTATCCTTCAAAAGATGGGAAAACAGGTACCTGTCTTTGGGAAGGAGACAGTGCCCAGGAAGTTCAACAGTTTCTTGATAAGGCTGCCGGACAGTTTGCGAAAAACTTCTGCTATGAAGTTGATGTAGAAAAATCCATCGGACTACCTAAAATTCAATTGGCAGAAACACATCTCAATTAAACAGGAACATTCCTGATGAAAATGCGATTGAGCTGGTAGTTTTCGTTTTGTTCCCGAAAATACTATTCCTGATCATTTCTATGTTATGAGCGGGTTTTATCCAAGCTGGCGCACAAATCAAAGTATTGGTGAAAGCGGGTGAGGTTCATGTGGCAATTTTTAAGCTGCTGGCCGGCCGCTTTTGCGAATACCAAATGATATGTTTTATTGAGTAAACTTACTGCTTCAACTGCCTTTCGATCTTAGAGAGTTTCTTTTCTATCAGAAATAAGTAGATGATTGTTAAAGAAAGGATGATAATCACAACACCTGCAACTACGTATATCTTACCATTTTCCCTGAACGCGTCCGCCATCTTAATTTCAACCTTATCTAAGGTCTGACCTACAGAAATTAAAGAAATCAACAGTATGGGCAGCAACATATACAGCATCTTTTTCATAAGCTAAATTTGTCTTTGATTTTCTCTATGCGAATTTGAACATTACTAATCCAGAAACCAAGTAATAACCACCCAGGAACCGCAACTGTCCATAAGATGATGAACATTCGCAAGTCTACATCTTTAGGATTGATCAGTGGATTACCTTTACCTCCGGGATGAAGACTATCAACCATTCTTGGCATGATTACTACGGCCGGAATCAGAATGGAGAAGGCAAACACATTGTATACAGCAGCAATCTTTGATCGCTTATCAAAATCTGGCACAGAATCACGAAGAATAAAGTAGGCACAGTATACTAGCAAGCTGATAACCGTACCTATCTGTTTAGGATCGTTGCTCCAAAATTTACCCCATGTGAAGTTTGCCCATAACATACCTGTAGTCAATCCGGCAACTCCGAAGAACAACCCCGCCTTTGCATACACAGTGGCCCTCAAATCATATATAATTTTCTGACTCCGAAGCAATAAAATTGAATTGACGAGAGAGATAATAAAAAAAGTCATCATGACGACCCACATCGGAACATGAAAGAAGTAGTTTCGGATTGTCTCATTTAGGATCGGCCTTGCAGGTACGGGTATAAACAGGCCCAGGATTATGGTAATCAGAAGGAGGAGGATGCATAAAAACTTCCACCATGA